>VBKD01000119.1 GCA_005888075.1 Chloroflexota bacterium | reverse complement strand
GATTGCCTCGACATGACCGCGGTCCCGGCGGATGAAGTCGAGGATGCCCGCGCCGATTTCCCTGTCATGGACGCCGACTCCCAGGAGCTGGATGTACAGCGCATTGGTGTCGCGCTGGTTGTGGAGCATGTCCTTGAAGTTGCTGAAGGCTGCTACGGCACCGGCCTCACCCTCCAAACCCTTCAACTCCATCTCTTTGCAGACGGCGGCGAGCACCGCAAGGACGAGCACCTGCTTCGATTTGAAGTAGTAGTGGACCAGACCCTGGGCCACGCCCGCCGACTCGGCGATCTCTTTGACGGAGGTGTTCTCGTAGCCCTGGCCCGACAGCACGCTGAAGGCGGCCTGGACGATTTTCTCCCGCGTGTTTTCTTTCATCGCCCTCTCCCTGGCCCTGTCCCCTGCGGGGAGAGGGGAGTGCTTCTGCGAGACTTTGCTGCGTGAGTCGGGCTGTCGAGGAGCTCAATCGGCGGATGTTGCGCGCTCGTGACGTTATCGACCGCACCTACGCCCAGCCGCTGGACATCGAGTTGCTGGCCGGTGTCGCCTGCGTCTCCGAGGCACATTTCATCCGGACGTTCCGCTCAACTTTCGGTGAGACTCCGCATCGCTTTCTGCAGCGCCGGCGAGTCGAGCGAGCGATGTTCATGCTCCGCGAGACCGATCGCAGCATCACCGACATCTGCCTCGACGTGGGTTTCGCCAGCCTCGGGACGTTCAGCCGTACGTTTCGTGACATCGTCGGCGTGAACCCAACCGACTATCGCGAGCGCGGCGACATCATGATCGCCCCTACCTGCTTCACCATGGCCTGGACAAGACCGAGCAGTTTTGGAGAAGCCAGGCGCCAGAACGGCCAATAGCATCGGTCTCAACACCAATCCCAAAGGAGAAACAACCGATGCTCAGCTCGATCAACATCTCGCACGTTTTCGTCTTCGATCAGGATCAGGCGCTCGACTTCTATGTGGGCAAGCTGGGACTCGAGGTCAGCAACGACATGCCCCTCGGTTTCATGCGGTGGCTCACGGTGCGGGTGCCAGGGGATCACACGCACGACATCCTCCTCGAGGTCCCCGCGCCGCCGGGAATGGACCAGAAGTCCGCCGAGCAAATGCGTGAGCTCATCAGCAAAGGTGCGTCGGGGTTTGCGGCCGGATTCACCACGCCCGACGCGCGAAAGACCTACGAGACGCTGAAGGCCAAAGGCGTCGACATAGCCGAGGAACCCACGGACCGCGGGTACGGCGTCGACTTCGGCCTTCGCGACCCGTTCGGCAACCACATCCGGATCGTGCAGCTCGCTTCAGGCTCGCACCAGCTCGGCCCCAAGACCGGAGCCAAGCGGGCAAAGGCATAGATGGGTGGGGCCGGCGCGACTTGCTTCGGCCCCATCCCCCGGCCTCCTTTGGAGGCCGGGTACTTCCCCACTGCGTGGGGAAGAGTTTGCTTCCGGTCGGAGGGGCCGAAGTTAGTCTGCTTCGGCGGCCCTGATCAGATCCCTGAGGGACTCCTCAGGTCCTTTCTTCAGCTCGCGCCACAGAAAGAGGCCGACCACGCGGCCCCGCCACCCGGGCGGGAGATGGAAGTCTCAATTGAACCGGACGAGCGTGCCGCCTTCTTTCGTCGCAGTGAGCGTGACGTGTTCGTGGTTGTCGATCCGAAACGGCACGTGCACGATGAGATCGATCCAGCGGTGCTGCGGATCCACATTGCGCACCTCGATCGTCACCGGCCACGGCCGGCCCAATGACGACGCCGACAGGTTGATGATCTGCCCCGGCTTGACCGGCCCAGGCGGGTCCGCCGACACAAACTTGGCATCCATCCACTCGCCGTAACGTTCGACCGCTGTCAGCGCACTCCAGACTCGCTCGGGAGTAGCGGAGGTGATCGCGGCCGGACAAACATTGACGATCACGTCGCTTAGGGCATCGCCCTCTCCCTGACCCTCTCCCCTGCGGGGAGAGGGGACTCTCAGTCCTTGCTGCCTACCCCGATTGCCGCCTGGGCTGCCGCCAGGCGTGCCACCGGCACCCTGAACGGGCTGCACGAGACGTAGTTCAAGCCCAGCTTGTGGCAGAGGTGGATCGAGTCCGGGTCTCCCCCATGCTCGCCGCAGATGCCGACCTCTAGGTTGGGCCGCGTCTTGCGGCCCTCAGTGACGGCGATCGCCATCAGCCGGCCCACGCCCTTTTCGTCGATCGTCTCGAACGGGTTGCGCGGCAGGATCTTCTGCTCCAGATAGCGGACGATGAAAGCTCGCTCCGCGTCATCGCGGGAGAAGCCGAACGTCGTCTGGGTGAGGTCGTTCGTGCCGAACGAGAAGAACTCGGCTTCCTGGGCGATCTCGCCCGCGGTCAGCGCCGCGCGCGGTATCTCGATCATGGTGCCGAACTTGTAGGGCACCTGAACGCCCTTCTCCTTCTGGACCTGGACGGCCACAGGCTTCAGCTCGGTGTGGACGGAGCGCAGCTCGGCGACGGTCCCGGCGAGGGGAATCATGATCTCGGGCTGAGCGTCGATCTTCCTCTTGCGAAGGTTGCAGGCCGCCTCCATGATCGCCCGTACCTGCATCCGCGTGATCTCAGGGAAGAGAATCGACAGCCGCACGCCGCGCAGACCCAGCATGGGGTTCGCTTCGTGCAGCTCCTCGACTCGGGCCAGGATCTTCTCGCGCTCGGCCAGCAGCGCCGGATTCTCGCCAGTGTCCTTGAGATGGGTCGTCTCGCGGATCAGATCCTCGAGACTCGGCAGGAACTCATGCAGCGGCGGATCGATGAGCCGGATGATGACGGGCAGGCCGGCCATCTCCTTGAAGATGCCCTCGAAGTCACCGCGCTGGATGGGCAGGAGCTTCGCCAGCTCCTTCTCGCGCTCCTCCGTGGTGGTGGCCATGATCATCGCCTGCACGATCGGTAGCCGGTCCTGCTCCATGAACATGTGCTCGGTGCGGCACAGGCCGACGCCCTGGGCGCCGTTCTCGCGAGCTTTGCGGGCGTCGCGCGGATAGTCGGCGTTCGCCCAAACCTCCAGACGCCGCAGTTCGTCCGCCCAGCCCAGGATCGCGCTCGCCGCTCGGTGCTTGTTGAGCGATCGGGCCTCGATCGTCGGGACGTTGCCGATGTACACCTCGCCCGTCGTCCCGTCGATCGTGATCTGGTCCCCTTCCTTGATCGTCGACCCGTTGGCGGAGAACTGACGACCGCGGGTGTCGACGTCGATCGAGCTCGCGCCCACGACGCACGGCCGGCCCATGCCTCGCGCGACCAGCGCCGCGTGGCTCGCCGTCCCGCCCGTCTGCGTGAGGATGCCTTTCGCCTCGACCATGCCGTGGACGTCGTTGGGGTTGGTCTCCACGCGGACCAGGATCACGGCCTTGCCCTGCTTGCCCCATTCGACGGCGGTGTCGGCGTCGAAGACGGCGCCGCCGCTCGCGGCTCCGGGTGACGCCGGCACGCCCTTGGCCAGCGGGGTCACCTTGGCGGCAGGATCGACGCGCGGGAACAGCAGCTGCTCCAGCTGACGCGGCTCGATCCGGGCAACTGCCTCTTTTTTGGTGATGAGCTTCTCCGTCACCATGTCGACGGCGATGTTGACCGCGGCTTCCCCGGTCCGCTTCGCGGAGCGCGTCTGGAGCATGTACAGCTTGCCCCGCTCGATGGTGAACTCCAGGTCCTGCACGTCCTTGTAGTGCTTCTCGAGCTGCCGCGCGTAGCGCTCGAACTGCGCATAGACCTTCGGCATGTGACGCTTCAGCGCGCTGATCGGCTCGGTGTCGCGCACGCCGGCGACCACGTCTTCGCCCTGCGCGTTGGCGAGGTAGTCGCCGTACAGCTCCTTCTTGCCGGTGATCGGGTTGCGCGTGAAGGCGACGCCCGTGCCAGAGGTCTGACCCATGTTGCCGAACACCATCATCTGCACGTTGACGGCGGTGCCGAGGTCGTCCGGGATGCGCTCCATGCGCCGGTATGTTTTCGCGCGGTCGGTGTTCCATGACTTGAACACCGCCTCGATCGCCTCGCGCAGCTGCACCACCGGGTCACTTGGAAAGTCGCTGCCCGTCGCTTCCTTGTAGATGGCGAGAAACTCGTTGACCAGCGGCCTGAGGTGCTCGGGCTTGAGCTCGGGGTCCGTCTTCACGGCCGCCTTCTTCTTGGCTTCCTGGAGCGCGTGCTCGAACAGGTCGCCGTCGATCCCCTTGACCGTTTTGCCGAACATCTGGATGAACCGGCGCCGCGCGTCCAGCGCGAAGCGTTCGTCCTTCGTCAGCGCGGCCAAGCCCTTCGCCGTGTCCTCGTTCAGGCCCAGGTTCAGGACCGTGTCCATCATGCCGGGCATCGAGAACTTCGCCCCCGAGCGGACGCTAACCAGAAGCGGGTCCTTCGTATCGCCGAACTTCTTGCCCGCTTTCCTTTCGAGGACTTTCAGGTTGGCCAGCACCTGCTCCCACATCCCGGGTGGAAACTTGCGCCCCTTCGTGTAGTAGGCGCGGCAGGCCTCGGTGGTGATGGTGAAGCCGGGCGGGACAGGCATCCCCGCGCGTGTCATCTCCGCAGCGCCGGCGCCCTTGCCTCCCAGGAGATCGCGCATCTTGGCAGACCCCTGGCTGAACGGATAAACCCATTTGTGAGCAGTTGGCATAGCGAGAAACCATTCTGGCGCAAGCCGGTCTTGTCGCGCCGTTACCCTTCTCGCCATGGAAGACGTGGGTGAGGCGACCGAAGACCAGGTCATCCTCGCGTGGCTGCAGGCGGAGATCGAGTCGGCCGGATTTCAGCAGTACCTCATCGGCGATCCGCCCAACCCGGCCAACCTGTCAATCGCACTCAAGCTCGCCCGCACGCCCGATGTGCGAGACGCGGCTCAAAACGAGCAGCGCCGCCAGATCATCGCGGCCACGCACGGCTTCGGTCAGAGCGTCGGGAGCGTCGAGGGGCTTGCCAACGACATCACGTGGCGGCGTCTCCGGCTGACCACCGACGAGGTGGCCGAGATGCTGTATGCGCGGCGCGACGGCGCCTGGCCGTTGCTCGCGCCGGTCACGCGTAAGGTCGCCGAGGGCGCGACCAACGTCGGCCACGTCTTCACCGGCGATCAGACCAACATGGTCGTGCTGTCGCTGGCGTCAGGCATCTGCCACGCGGACAAGAAGGTGCCCGAGATCATCGCCCTGCGCCGCCCCGACGGTCACCTGGTGATCCTCGAAGGGCACGCTCGCGCCACCGCGATCGTGCTCGAGGCGCACCACTTTCCGCACGGCGTCCACGCTTACGCCGGCGAAGGCCCGAGCGTGGCGAACTGGGTCTACCTCTAGCTTGGGGCGATAATTCCCCTGTGCCCGACCTCTCAGATTTCCGCCTCGGCGCGGACGTCGTCGACAGTGAAGGACGCAGGGCGGGAACGCTCGTCAGCGTGCTCGTCGAGCAACAGGGTTTCGATCCAAAGGCGGTGGTGGTCAAGGATGAGACCTCTCTCGCGGGCCGGCTGATCGCCGGCGAGAAGCTCTTCATCAACGATGAGGTCGTGATTCCGATCACGGCTGTCGCGTCGGCCACGCATGATGTCGTCCGCCTCTCTATATCCGGCGACGATGTCCGCCGGCTGCCCCCGTACATCAGCTACCGCTTCGAACCGCGGACGGAGGGTGGTGCGGGACTCGAGGAAGCGCAATTTCTGGGCGGGGGACTGGGCATGCCTGGTGCCGACGAGGTTGCCAACAAGCCGCCGGACCAGATCGAGATCGATCGTGACGAGAACGTGATGCTCGGCAGAACCGGTAAACGGCTGGGCCGCGTCCAGGATGTCCTGTTCGACAAGGGCGAGCTGATCGGCGTCGTGATCAAGCCTGAGGGATTGTTCAAGCAGGATGTTGTCGTGCCGATTCGGTTCATCTCGCGCGCCGACGATATGGCGCTCTTCGCCGACATCGACGAAGCCGGCATCAAGCAGCTGAAACCGTTTGACTGAACCCCGACTGATAGCGCGTTACGGCTGGATTCCGGACACACCGGACCAGCGCGACCATCTGTACGCGGCGCCGTCGCAATTTCTCGCCGCCCTCCCGCCACGCGTCGACCTGACTGCGAAGTGCCCGCCGGTCTACAACCAGGCCGAGCTCGGCAGCTGCACCGCGAACGCCATCGCCGGCGCGATCGAGTTCGACCGGAAGAAGCAGAACCTTCCCGATTTCGTGCCCTCGCGACTGTTCATCTATTACAACGAGCGGGTCATCGAAGGCACGGTGCCCATCGACAGCGGCGCGATGCTCCGCGACGGCATCAAGTCGGTGGCCAGCGACGGGGTCTGTCCCGAGCCCGAATGGCCCTATGACATCGGGAAGTTCACGAAGAAACCCAGCGCGAAGTGCTACGCGGACGCCAAGCTGGACCGGGCGATCTCCTACCAGAGCATCGTCCAGGACCCCAATCAGATGAAGGGATGCCTCGCGTCGGGCTACCCGTTCATCTTCGGCTTCACGGTCTACGAGAGCTTCGAGTCGGAGGCGGTGAGGACGACCGGACACGCGCCGATGCCGGGTTGGGGCGAGAGACCGATCGGCGGCCATGCGGTGATGGCGGTCGGATACGACGACGCGAATCAGTGGTTCGTGGTGCGCAACTCGTGGGGCGCGGACTGGGGCATGAAGGGCTACTTCACGATGCCCTACTCGTACTGCATCCAACCCGGCCTTTCGCAAGACTTCTGGACGATCCGATTGGTCGGAGACTGATCAGGATACTGATGCTTCCCGTCGCCCTCTCCCCAACCCTCTCCCCTGCGGGGAGAGGGAGACGATTTACTAGTACCTGATGTAGACGACTTCGCTTTTCGGGAGGGAGTACGCGTAGTTGTCGCCGATTCTGAAGAGCCAGTAGCGCGTCTCCGTTTCCCGCAGCAGCACGAAGTTGTTGTAGCTGTACAGGCCGTTGGACAGCAGCCCGCCCGCCGAGGCCGTTCCGCCGGGCAGAGCCGGTGAGGTGGTGACGACTCGCAGCGTGGTCGACTTCTTGCCCGCGAGCTGAGCCGCCTCGAGAGTCCCGGTTGCGACCGGGATCGAGATCAGAAGCAGGACCACGATCGCGCCCATGATCAACCGTTCTATAGGCCGCCGGCCGTAACCGCTGCGGAGCATGAACACCACGCCTGCGATCGCCACCGAGGCGCTCAGCTGCACGATGACCGTGCCCAGCGACGCCCAGTGGTTGAACAAAGCGACAAAGGCGAGAAACACGAGGTACGCGCCCACGGCTAGTGCGGCCGGCCGCAGCTTCCTGCGAGGCGCGCCGGCGGCGACGACGATGACCGTCAGCGGCAGCAGGATCGATTGCATGCCCTGGGCGAGTATCTCCTGGAAGCTGAGGCCCACCCCTTCCACCGGGATGCGGAAATAACCGAAGTAGCTGCCGAGATATGACCAGCCTGCGAAGAGGTCGACCGCGATGATCGCGGCAAGCACGAGAACGACTTCTCGCATCCCCCACCGGAGCCCGGCGAGCATATCAGGGAGGGGGCTCGCCGGGTCGGTTGGAGTCTTGGCCCCAGGAGTAGAAGTGGGGATGCTGGAGGCCGTGCTCCGAGGGGAAGTAGCGATCATGGTTATGGCTTCTTGATGTCGCTCTCGCGGTCGCCCCCACCGGGGTTGACCGTGACGACGACGATGACCTGGCGGATCTCGACCAGGATGGTCTGGCAGACGGTGACCAGCGCACCGTGCCGGCCGTCCTCGCCGAGCGCCAGCACCTTGACGGTGTTGATGCGGACCAGGAAGGCCTGCTCGGTCTCGGTGGTGATGACGGTAAGGCGCTGCAGCTCGTCCTCATCGGCCTTGATCTCGTCGATGAAAGGCGCCACCGAGGCGTGAAGCTGGCTCTTGCCTCTGTCCAGCGCGGCCTGGGTCGCGGTTGCGGCCAGCTTGGACTGGGAGGCAAGCTGCTGGATCTGCGAGTCGCAACTCGCCTCCTGGCCGGTGAGCTCGAGAATCACGCTGTCGCCCGTCGTCTTGATCTCGACGACGATGCGATTGCGCTCTTCGTCATCGCCATGGCGGGTGGTCGAGGCAACCGGACCTGGCGTGATGGTGATCGTGTTGCCGTTGATGGCCAGGATGAAGGTGGGCACCGCTGCCACGACCACCACTGTGGTGATGACAACCGCGACGACCTTTTCCGACAGGAACGTGATTACGGCAGTAATCAAGTAGGCCTTCCCCCTTTCGGCCTGCTTAACGACCGCTCAGAATTGAACTTGCGCTTCAGAATTCACGTACGTGTCGACGTCGCGACTCGAAGCGTTCGCGGATGGCGTATTCGCCATCGCGGCGACCCTGCTGATTCTGAACGTGCAAACGAGCGGCTCGCCCCTCGGACAGGCCCTTCTCAACATCTGGCCGAGCTACGTCGCCTACGCGGTCAGCTTCATCAGCATCGGGATCATCTGGGTCAACCACCACACCGTGATGAACCAGATCGCGCACGTAGACCGCCGCTTTCTGCTTCTCAGCGTGCTCTTCTTGATGTTGATCGCCTTCATCCCTTTTCCCACGCGCCTTCTGGCCGAGCACATCGTCGCCCCGGAGGGAGCGCAGGCCGCCGCGCTTTCTTACGGGGCCACGCTGACACTCACCGCGATCCTCTTCAACGCAATCTGGCGCTACGCCGCGCACAACAGGCGCTTGCTGAAACCGAACGCCGACGCCCGCGTCGTCGAGGGCATCAACCGGAGCTACCTACCAGGCCCGTTCATCTACTTCGGCGCGACGCTGGTCGCCTTCATCAACCCACTCGCGAGCGCGGGGTTGTACGCCGCCATCGCCGCCTTCTACGTGCTCGAGAGCAGCCTTTTCAGCCGCCGGTAAGAAAAGAAGGTGGGGAGATCGCTCTCCCCACCCTCACCCTCTTGCTGCGGAGGGCTGTTTTCTAATTACCCTCGCCGTTGCCTTCGGCGTCGCCGAGCGTGAAAGCGCGACGCAGGTCGAACGCGGTGGCATCGCGAGAACCCAACGGCTCGAGGTTCCAGCGGTGCTCGATGGTGGTCAGGATCGAGGTCGTGTCGTACACGGTGTGGTCCACGTAGTGCCGCTTGGCGAGCGGCGAGATGATGATCGTCGGGACGCGAGTCCCGGGGCCCCATTGATCGGAATGCTTCGGGTCGGTCGGGGGAGCGACGTGGTCCCAGAAGCCGCCGTTCTCGTCGTAGGTGATGACGATTGCGGTGTCGTTCCAGTTGGGACCGCTTCGCACATCGTTGATCAGGTCGACGAGGTGCTTCTCACCGGTGATCAGGTCGGCGTAGCCGGGGTGCTCGTTGTCCGGGCCCATCGGCTTCACGAATGAGACGGCCGGAAGCGTGCCTGTCTTGGCGGCGGAGACGAAGTCGGTTTCGTCCTTCAGATGCAGTGCGCGGGCGGTGGTGCCTGGCGCGTAGTT
>VBKD01000243.1 GCA_005888075.1 Chloroflexota bacterium | reverse complement strand
CCGCCGCGGAGTTCCTGGCCCAATGGCCGGGGTCTCGTGGGCAAACTGCCACACCTGGCGTGGCCGCCAGAACCGGAGCAGGGCGGCAAGGCAGCCCATGGAGACGAGGGCGGCGATGATGTCGGTCAGCTCCGGCCCGACGAAGTTGGAGACGAGGAACTGCACGATCGCGAAGGACACTCCGGTGACCAGCACCGCGGGCAGGATCTCGGTCATCTTCTTCCAGCCCGCGAGCACCACGATCAGGTAGGCCGGGATGAGGATCGAGAAAAGCGGCAGCTGGCGACCGACCATGGCCGAGAGCGCGAGAGTGGTCGACGTTGGGTCGCTGTGGCCGAGGATCGGCGCCACCAGGCGGCCGAGCGTGACGACCGGGATGCCGATCGAGCCGAATGCCACCGGTGCGGTGTTGGCGAGCAGGGCGAGGACGGCCGCGGTGACGGGTCCAAAACCCAGGCTGGCCAGGATCGAGGCCGAGATCGCGACGGGCGCGCCAAAGCCGGCGATGCCCTCGATGAGCGCCCCGAAGCTGAAGGCGACCAGCAGGGCCTGCAGCCTGCGGTCCGTGGTCAGGCGGGCCAGCGATCGCTTGATGACGTCGAAGTCACCACTCGCCACCGTCAGGTTGTGGAAGAAGACGGCATTGAGCACGATCCAGCTGATCGGCCAAAGGCCGAACGCCATGCCTTCGGTCGCCGCGCCGACCGTCACACCGAACGGCATTCCCCAGACCAGCCAGGCCAGGACGGCGGCGGTGAGCATCGAGGCCACCGCGCAGATCCAGGCCGGCAGGCGCAGAACAGCGAGCATGACGAACAGGACGTAGAGCGGAAGGCCGGCCACAAGAGCGGACGCCAGGATGCTGCCGAGCACCGGCTGGTACGACTGATGAAAAACCAGCAGGATCCCCATCGTTCTCCCCTCAGACGACAGGCCGCCGACTTAGAAACGCAATTCAATCTGAATTGCGCGCCATTTGCAACTGAGGGCTGGGCCGGAACCCGGTCGGTATAGTTGGCCATTCCGTGACCACCATCCGAAACGACATCCGCAACGTGGCGATCATCGCCCACGTCGACCACGGCAAAACCACCCTGGTCGACGCCCTTTTGAAGCAGAGCCACACCTTCAGGGACAACCAGGAGGTCGGCACGCTGATCATGGACAACAACGACCTCGAGCGCGAGAAGGGGATCACCATCCTGGCCAAGAACACCTCGATCCGGCATGGCGAGGTGACCATCAACATCATCGACACGCCTGGTCACGCCGACTTCGGCGGTGAGGTCGAGCGGGTGCTGAACATGGCGGACGGTTGCCTTCTGCTCGTGGATGCCGTCGAGGGTCCGATGCCGCAGACCCGGTTCGTGCTGCGCAAGGCATTCGAGGTCGGTCTCCGGATCGTCGTGGTCATCAACAAGGTCGACCGAACCAACGCCGAGCCGAGGAAGGTGATCCAGACGATCTGGCACCCGATCTCGAGCCGCTCTTCAAGACGATCATCGAACACATTCCTGCGCCGGCGGTGGAGGAGGGTGGATTCCAGATGCTGGTCGCCAACCGCGCCTACGACGACTACACCGGAACGATGGCGATCGGGCGCATCTCGCGCAGCGCCGTCAAGACGGGTGACGCCGTCGCGGTCCTCGGCGCCAACGCGGAGCCACGCCGCGCGAAGGTCGTGCAGGTCCTCGTCTACCGCGGGCTCGATCGAATCTCGGTTCCTGACGCCAAGGCGGGAGACATCGTCCTGCTGACCGGGATGGAGGACATCGCCATCGGCGACACGCTGGCAGACCCCGAATCTCCGGACCCGCTGCCTCGAATCGAGATCGATGAGCCGACTGTTCGCATGACCTTCGGAGTCAACACATCGCCGCTGACCGGTCGGGAGGGCAAGTTCTCGACGACGCGCCAGCTGCGTGCGCGGCTCTATAAGGAGCTCGACGTCAACCTCGGTCTGCACGTCGAGGACACGGAGTTCGCCGAAAGGTTCCTGGTCAGCGGACGCGGAGAGCTCCACTTGGCCGTGCTGATCGAGACGATGCGCCGCGAGGGCTACGAGTTCGAGGTGTCGCGTCCGGAGGCAATCGTGAAGAAGATCAACGGCCAGCGCATGGAGCCGGTCGAGCACCTCACCGTCGACGTCCGCGAGGAGCACCTGGGCGCGGTGACTGAAACGCTGGGCAGGCGACGCGGCGAGATGCTCGAGATCAAGTACGACCGCAAGGGCGGTGTCCGGCTCGAGTACCTCATCCCGACCCGCGGTCTGATCGGATTTCGCAACATCTTTCTCACGCTGACCGCCGGGACCGGGCTGATGGGATCGATCGGCATGGGCTACCGAGCATGGCTGGGCGAGTTCCGTGAGCAGCGCAACGGGGCGACATCCGCGTCAACGTCTGCCGTGAGAAGAAGCAGTCCAACATTCGCTCGTCCACATCCGACATCTCGGTGAGGTTGACGCCCGCCTCCAGATTAAGCCTCCAGCAGTCGCCCGATTTCCTGGCGGACGACGAGCTGCTGGAGGTCACGCCGAAGCACCTGAGGCTTCGCAAGCGACACCTCACAGAGGTCGACCAGTCACGAGCCCGACGCCTGACGGAGAGCGTCGCGGCCGGCGCCGACCAGCGGGGCTAGCCGGCTCCACTGAGAGGCAATTTCGAACGGCAACTGCCCGGTTGGGCAGCCCGGGATTGGCCCAGGACGGTCTGGGATATACTCCAGGCAGCCCGCACAGTGCGGTGCGCTCACGGTAGGCTGCGATTTCTCGAACGGGGCCCGCTTGTTGAGTAGGCCTTCGTTCGAGAGATTAGGAGATGGAAATGCCAACAGGCACCATCAAGAAGCTGGTTTCGGACCGCGGATTCGGATTTATCGCGGCCGAGGATGGCAAGGAGTACTTCTTCCACAGGAGCGGCACCGAAGGCAACTTCGACAGCCTCCAGGGTGGCGAGAAGGTCTCTTTCGAGGTTGAGTCGAGCCCCAAGGGCCCGCGCGCCAAGGCCGTCCGCACTCTGTAAAGAGAGCTGACCGTAGAGCCCCGAGCGTTTGCTCGGGGCTCTTTTATTTATCCCCCTAGATACGCGCGACGCACCGCCGGGTTGTGCAGCAGCTCGTCTCCTGTTCCGCTGAGCAGGATCTGCCCCGTCTCGAGGACGTATCCGCGGTCAGCGATCGCCAGCGCACGGAGGGCGTTCTGCTCGACCAGCAGGATCGTGGTTCCGTCCTTGTGGATCTCCTCGATGGCGCGGAACACCTCATCCACCAGCTGGGGAGCAAGACCCAACGACGGCTCGTCGAGCAGGAGCAGTCGCGGCTTGGCGAGCAGCCCGCGCGCGATGGCCAGCATCTGCTGTTCGCCACCTGAGAGTGTCCCGGCGAGCAGCTGCCGCCGCTCGCCCAGGATGGGAAAGCGTTTCATCACGGATTCGATGTCGCGCCGAGGCGCGGCTCCGTCTCGGCGCGCCCAGGTCGCGAGCTCGAGATTCTCGAGCACGGTCTGCCGGGCAAGGATCTCCCGCCCTTCGGGCACCTGTACAAGACCGCGCCGCACGATGGTCGAGGGATCCGCGTTCGCCAGGTTGAGCCCGTCGAAAAACGCCGACCCTGAATCCGGCCGGATCAGGCCGGACAGCGTGTTGAGGATGGTCGACTTGCCGGCGCCGTTCGCGCCGATGAGGGCCACCACCTCGCCAGTGGCAACGCGCAGCGAAACGCCGCGCACAGCGTTGATCGCGCCATAGCTGACGCTCAGATCGTGCACATCGAGGATCGCCTTCTCGGGCTCGCGGGACGGTCTGATTCGAGCGGCGGATTCCGCCACTTCGGTCTCTTCGTCGACACCGCTCGCGCCCGGCGCGCTGCGCACCTCTTGCTCTCCGCCCGTCCCGAGGTAGGCCTTGATCACAGCGACATCGGTGGAAACCTCTTCGGGCGTGCCGTCGGCGATCTTCTTGCCGAAGTTCAAGACCGCCACGCGCTTGCAGACGCCCATCACCAGGCGCATGTCATGGTCGATGAGGAGGATGGTCAGGCCATCCGCATTGAGCCGCTCGATGAGCTCGCGAATCCCGTGCTTCTCTGACGGGTTCATGCCGGCCGCGGGCTCGTCGAGGATCAAAAGGCGGGGTTTGAGCGCAAGCGCTCGCGCGATCTCCAAGCCCACGCGCTTCTTCGATGCGGGCACGCTGGTCGCGCGCGAACAGCGAGAACATCGACAGCTGGCTCAGGGTGTCGTCGCGCCGGTGGACGTGCATGCCGATGAGGACGTTCTCGACTGCGCTGAGGTCTTTGTAGAGCCTGATGTTCTGGAATGTGCGCGCGATCCCAAGCGATGCGATCCGGTGGGCGGGGAGGCCGGTGAGCTCGTCCGATTCGATCCACGCTTGTCCTGCCTGGAAGCGGACATAGCCGGTCAAGACGTTGACCAGCGTGGTCTTGCCCGCTCCGTTCGGGCCGATCAGGCCCTGGATCGATCCCTGCTCGACTTCCAGCGACACACCGTCGACGGCGTGGACGCCGCCGAAGTGGCGCTGGACCTTATTCAGTCGAAGGAGCACTGACTCGAGCTCGTGGCCACCAGCTGGGCCGGACGATCGCGAGACCGCCCCGGCCGACGATGCCCTGCGGGCGGAAGATGATCACAGCGATCAGGAAGATGCCGGCGACGATGTTGATGTACGGCCCGGCGCCGCCGAAGATGTACGGCAGCAGCGTGACGATCAGCGCGCCGACGACGGGGCCGAGGACGAAGCCGCTGCCTCCCAGGACCGCAAAGGTCAGGACCTGCACGGCACGTGTGACGCCATACTGCGCGTCCCCCGGGTCGATGTTGAACAGCAGTCGCGATTCGAGAGCACCTGCATAGCCCGCGATCAGCGCGCTCATGACAAACGCGATCATCTTGTAGCGGGCGACATGGATGCCCTGGCTCAACGCAGCCAGCTCGTCCTGACGGATGGCCGCCCAAGCGTTGCCGAGGCGGCCCTTGGTCAATCGCCAGATAACGAAGACGACCGCGATGAGCGACAGCAAGATGATGTTGATCCCCCCAAGAGGGTCGGCGCCGGTAGTGTTGCTCAAGCCGAGACCTTCGCCCGTGAAGGGGACGTTGAGGATGACTCCCAGTCGTAAGGCCTCGATGAACCCGATGGTCGCGATGGCGAGGAAGACTCCGCGAAGACGCAGCACCGGCAGGCCGACAAGCAGCCCGAGAACGCCCGCCAGGAGCGCCGCGACAACGGTGTTCAAGACCCCTGGCGTGTGCCAGTGGTTGCTCATCAGTACTGTCGTGTACGCGCCGATGGCCATGAAACCCGGCGCCGCCAGAGACAGCTGACCCGAGTAGAGGACCAGGAACATCGAGGTCGCGATGATGCCGTTGATCCCGATCTGGCCGATGAGCAAGGAGTGGGAGCTCCAGAACCCGATGGGGTCGCTGAAGAGCGAGATGAAGAAATCCATCAGATGCGCTCTCGCAACCGGGTGCCGAAGAGTCCCTGGGGTCGCAGGACCAGCATCAGGAACAGCGCGGCGAATGCGATGCCGTTGCGCGCGCTGCTTCCCGCGGCGACGAACGCGAGCAGCTCGATCATCGCGAGCAGATACCCGCCCAGGACGGCGCCCGCGACGCTTCCCATTCCGCCGAGCACGATGATGGCAAGGCCCCGAACCTCAACCGCGTCTCGGCCGATGTAGGGGCTGATGTCGCTGAGCGCGACCCCGAACAGGATGCCGGCCAGGCCGCCCAGCGCGGATGAGATCACCAGGGTCAGCGAGATCATCCGGTCGACGTCGAGACCCATGAGCCGCGCCGCGCGGGCATTCTCCGCAACCGCGCGCAGGCCGCGCCCCACCTGCGTGTATCGGATGACGTAGCCGAGGAGAAGCATCAGGGCGATGGCGATCGGGATGATGGCCACCTTGCTGGCCTCGAGGGTTATGTCGCCCACGTGCCATGTTGGGTTGGGGATCGCGCCAGGCGGAAAGGCGACCGAGTTCGCGCCGTCCTTCCACAGCCACCCGGCCAGGGAGCCAGGCTTGCCTTGCTCCACCGCGGCCACGATGACCAGGGCCAGCCCGATCGGCGAGATCAGAGCTGCGATTGGAGGAGCGTGCCTCCGGCGCAGCGGTCGCAAGCACACGTGCTCGATGACGAGGCCCATCAGGGCCGAGGCAAGGATTCCGCCGATGCATGCGACCCAGAAGGACTGCTCGTAGTTGACCACCAGCGAGTAGGTCACGGCCGCTCCGAGCATGAAGACGGCGCTGTGGGCGAGGTTCAGGATGTCGAGCACGCCGAAGACCAGGGTGTATCCGACCGCGAACAAGGCGTAGATCGAGCCGATGAAGATCGCGTTGAGGATCTGTTGCCCCAAGGCGACTCAACAATAAGGGGAGGGGGAGCGGGGGATCTCTCGACCCCCCGCTAGGAAGTGCTCAGCCGTTGATCTGGTGGACGAGGGTGAAGCCGCCGTTGCCGTCCATCTGGATCACCCAGACCGTCTGCTTGACGTCGTGGTTCGACGTGAACTGGAACGGCCCGAGCGGGGTCTGGATGTTCACGGTCTCCATCGCCGCCCGCAGCTTGTCGCGGTCGCCGGGGAGGTCTGAGAACGTGAGGTTGGCGCGCTTGGCGGCGTCCGCGATCACCTTGATGGCGGTGTAGCCCTGCGCCGCGAACTGGTCAGGGTTTTTCGGAGTGCCGTCAGCATTCGTGTACTTCGCCTTGTATGCGGTCACGAAGTCCGAGTTCGACGCGAAGGAGTTGCCGATGTACCAGGCGCTCGCGCTCCGGGCGCCTTTGCCAGCCGCCCCCGCCTGCTTGGAAACCGTCGCGGTGTTGAATCCGTTGCCGCCGAGGAACTGGCCCTGCCAGCCCTGCTTGCGGGCCTCGGTCATGATCTTGGCCGGGATGCCGCCCAGCGATGTGATGAAGATCACATCCGGCTTCAGCGCGACGGCCTGCGTCACATAGGGCGAGAGGTCGGCCTCCGCCTTGTTGAAGGGGATTGTCTTCAGAAGCTTGATGCCGTACTGGTCGACGGTCTTCTGGACGATCTTGCCGCCGTCGCTCGAGAACTTGTCGTCCTGGGCCACCAGCAGCACCCCGGTCGCGGGGTGGGCGTCGGCTGCGTAGGACTGGAT
>VBKD01000242.1 GCA_005888075.1 Chloroflexota bacterium | reverse complement strand
CGAAGAAGCTGGCGACGCTCGCCACCTTCGCCAGGTCGCCACCATCCTTGTGCAGCTTCTCCAGACCTTCGATGTACGCGTCGACGACCTCCGCGTATCGGTCGACGGAGAAGATGAGCGTGACGTTGATGTTGTGGCCTTTGCTGATCTGGTCCCGGATCGCCGGCAGACCTTCCTTGGTCGCCGGGATCTTCACCATCACGTTCGGCCTGTCGGTGCGCTCGTGCAGGTCCTCGGCCCACGCGATCGTCTGCCGCGTGTTGTTGGCGACGGTCGGGGACACCTCGATGGAGACGAAACCGTCCTTGCCTTTGGTCTTGTTGTGGACCGGGCGGAAGATGTCGGCCGCGGACTGGATGTCCTCGACCATGAGCTCCCAGAGCATCTCGGACGGCTTCTTCTTGGCCCGGACCAGCCGCACCATCGCTTCGTCGTAATCGGTCGAGCCGCTGACCGCCTTGTCGAAGATGGTGGGGTTCGAGGTGACCCCTGTCAGGCCCTCGTCGCGCAGCCGCGCGAGCTCGCCCGAGGTGACCAGCTGGCGGCGGATGTTGTCGAGCCACAGCGACTGGCCAACCTGCGCCAGCTCCTTGATCGGGTTGGGCTTCCGATCGGTAGCCGTCGCCATCACTTTGACTGTACTAGCTTGGTTGCGGCCGCCACGATGTGACGGCTCGAGATCCCGGCGGCGTTCTCGAGCTCTTCGGGCTTGCCGGATTCGGGCAGTCCCCTCACCGCCAGATGAGCGACGCGCGGAGGTGGATCGCTTGCCAGCGCTTCGAGCACGGCCGCGGCGATGCCGCCCTGCGGGTAGTGATCTTCGACCACGACGAACCTGCCCTTCGTCACGCGCGCCGCTTCGCGCAGCGTCTTCACGTCGACGGGCTTCACGGAGTAGAGGTCGATGACGCGCGCGGGGATCTTCTTCGCCGCGAGCGCGTCGGCGGCCGCCAAGCAGTTGTGCAGGGTGACGCCCGCGCCGATGAGCGTGACCTTGTCCTTGGGGCTCTGCCGCAGCACCTTGGAGCCGCCGATCTTGAAGGTATCCCTCGCGTCGTAAAGCGTCGGGTACGCGCCGCGCGTCGTGCGCATGAACACGATGCCCGGCAGGTCCGCCATCAATCGCGTCAGCTTGGCGGTCTGATTGGGGTCGCATGGATAGAGCACGGTCGAGCTGTGGATGGCGCGCATGGACGCCAGGTCCTCGAGCGCCATCTGTGACGGCCCGTCCTGACCGATCTCCACACCGGCATGCGAGCCGACCAGCTTGATGTTGGCCTGCGAGATGCCCGCCATGCGGATGAAGTCGTATGCACGCGAGAAGAAGGCGGCGAAGGTGGACGCGAAGGGCTTGTATCCGCGCACGCTCATGCCGACCGCGGTCGAGACCAGCTGCTGCTCGGAGATCCACACCTCGAAGAAGCGGTCGGGATGCGCCTTGGCGAACTCGTCCGCGTGCGTCGAGTTGGAGACCTCGCCGTCCATCGCCACGACTTCCGGGATGGAGGCCAGCGCCAGGAGCGCGTCGCCATACGCCTTGCGCGTGGCCACCTTGTCCTCTTTCTTGTAGGTGGGCAGCACGGGCTCGGTCGCGGCCGGCCGCTTGGTGATGGTGCCTCCTCGGTCGGGCTTTTGCGTCTTGATCTTCAGGTTGCGGATGCCGCCGAGCTCCTTGATCGCGCGCTCGGCCATGTCCGGCGGCAGCGGCTTGCCGTGCCAGCCGTCCTTGTTCTCGATCTCGGAAAAGCCCTTGCCCTTGATGGTCTTGGCGATGATCACGGTCGGCTGCTCGGTGTTGGACAGCGCCTCGCTGTATGCGCGATCGATCGCGGCGACGTCGTGGCCGTCGATCACGATCGGGTAGCCGCCGAAGGCCTCGACCCGGCGGCGATATACGTCGAGATTCCAGCCGAACTCGGTCTCGCCGCGCTGGCCCAGGCGGTTGATGTCCCAGATCGCCGTGAAGTTCGACAGGCCGTAGTGGGAGGCCTTGTCGAGGCCCTCCCAGATCGAGCCCTCCGCCAGCTCCGAGTCGCCGCACAGCGCCCACACGTGGAAGGGCAGCTTGTCGAGGTACTTACCC
>VBKD01000241.1 GCA_005888075.1 Chloroflexota bacterium | reverse complement strand
TGGCGAAGATCAGCAACCCGAGGATCGCGGCGATGAAGACGCCGACGGTCCAGCGGCGAGGGTGAGCCGCGATCGCGGCTACGGCGCGCCGAGGGCTGGGACCGGGGGGCCGCCGCATATTACTCAACTTTGCCCCTGTTTGCTAAATGGTCTCTAAACGCGATAAGTAACGGTCAGCGCCGGCGGAGCGCGGTCAGGACGATCCACTCCGCGATTTCGATCTTCGAGCCGCGAGGGCTTGACCTCCAGAGATCCAAAAGCTGGGCGCGGCGACCAGACGGAAACCGCGGCCGCGGCGGGATGATCAGCTCGAGATAGGTGCGCAGCTGCGAGGGATTGTCGAGGAGGCTGCGGTAGCGATGGTTACGGATGCCATTCCGCGCGAAGCGGCCTTCCGCAACGACGCGCTCCAGGGCGGCGTCCGCCGCCGACTGCCTATCGTCGAACCCCGGCGTGGTGAGTCGCGCGACGGGTATTCGTCGCGACGGAGTGATGACGGACACCAGGGGGAGCTGGGTTTCGTGCGGCCGGATGCTGATGAGCCTCCCGCCGGGTCGCAGCCGCTGCCCCGCTCGCCGGAGGGCATGGACCATGCCCCTGATCGCGATTCATCAAAGCGACCAGCTGAAGAGAGCGATATCGAACGGAGCGCCGCGGGCGGGCAGGTGCTCGATGGAGCCAACCCTGAAGTCGACATTTGAGACGCCGAGCGCGGCTTGCTCATCCAGCGCGTCCTCGATGCTGGCTCGATCCGGGTCGAAGGCGAGCACCTCTCGCGCCGTCGGTGCGTACTGAAACGTAAGGCGGCCGTCGCCGCAACCGACCTCGAGGATGCGCCGGCCCTTCAAGGTGGTGAAGCGCTCGATCAGCCGGACCTCCATCCCGTCCGGCGGATAGGCGGAGATGTCGAGTGCCGCGGGCATTGAGCGGATGCTAGCGTAGATCGTGCCCGCCAAAAGCCTCATCGACCTGATGGCCCGCCGCAGCGGGCACTTCCGTTTCGAGTCCGGCCATCACGGCGATCGCTGGCTCGAGCCCGACTTGCTGCTGCAGCGCCCCACCGTGCTGCGCCCTTTCGCCATTGCGCTCGCCCAACGCATGCAGCGGCGACAGAGCTTCGAGGCTGTCTGTGGCCCACTGACCGGGGGCGCCTTCCTCGCGCAGATGGTTGCCGAGCAATGTGACGTCGCCTTTGCCTTCGCCGAGCGCTTCGCGCCGCCGCCGTCGGATGCCCTGTACCAGGTGCGCTATCGAATCCCTGCTGCGCTGCGGGATGGATTGCGGGGTGCGACGGTCGCGATCGTGAACGACGTCACCAATGCCGGGTCGGCCGTCCGCGGAACGTACGAGGACCTTCTGGCTTGCGCTGCGCGGCCGGTCGCAATCGCGACGCTGGTCGTGTTCGGCGCGTGGTCGTCGACGTTTGCTGCTGCCAACCACCTGGCGCTGGAATCGCTCGAGACGTTGCCCAACAACCTCTGGACACCTGCGGAGTGTCCCCTCTGTGCGGCCGGAGAACCGTTCCAGGATCCGTCATCAATAGTCCCTACCATCAAGAGTGATGGCTTGGAATCCGTACCTTGACGAGTGGACCGACGCACAGGGCGGTCGCGTGTGGGGCTGGATATCTTACGGGAGGCTGGGAGCCGATCCATCAGAGCATCGAGCCCTGGCGTGTTGGCCGGATACGGAGCACAACCGTCGGGTGATCCGAAGCCATCTGGTTCGGAAGTACGCCTTCGGCGTGCCCGACGAGAGTGCGCTCGCTGCTATCGCCCGGTACGCCCCGATCGTTGAGATCGGCGCTGGAACGGGCTATTGGGCCCGGTGCCTGCGCGAGCGAGGTGTCGACGTGATCGCATATGACGAGCTTGGGGAACAGTGGCGGACGTGGTTCCGCCCCTCAATCCTGCAGGACCTGGAGATCAGCCGGGGTGTTCGGGCTCTTGTTTTGCAACCTGATCCAACCCGATCCGATCCGCTGGTATGGACGGAGTTGGTAAAGGGAACTCCTCAGGTGCTGGCCGAGCATCCTGAGCGGACTCTGCTGTTATGTTGGCCGGACCTGTGGAGCGGATTTGACGAGGCCGCTCTCCTTGAGCATCGCGGCAAATACGTGGTTCTTGTTGGAGAGCTGGGGAGCCGGGGCCCGGGGAGCGAGGGATTTCGCAGGCTTCTTGGTCAAGCCTGGCAGCCGATTGAAGAGGTCCACGTGCCGCGATGGCTCGATAGCGATGACCGCCTGGTCGTGTATCAGCGGCGGACGGACCCGGCCTAACTGTCTCTGGAGAGCGGCTTGCCGCTTCGGCACGCATCGATCGCTGTCTCGAGGACTCCGCCGAGAGGATCGCTTTCGGCCCAACCAGCATCTCGTAGGCGCTCCAGCGCCGGAATCAGGCGCGGCTCGGCTAACTCGCCAGCCGCTTCCACGATCATATTGCCCACCGTTGGATTCGCGAGTAAGGCGTTGACGCGGTCAACAATCCCGAGGTCACCACGTCTCGCCAGTCCGACCAGCGCCTCACCGGCCGTATCGCCGTCCGGATCGTCAAGGCGCTCTGTCAGTGCCTCACGGATCTCGTTTCCATCGACGTCAAGAAGGCTGCCGATTCCGAAGGTGGCCCAATCGCGGACGTCGGAGTCATTGTCACGCATCATCGCGATCAGTGCTGCCACGGCCGATGGTTCCGGCTGGCTGTGGCTGACAACACACGGGATCGACGTCGCCACAGAAAAACGCACATCCGCATCGGGATCGAGTTGGTGCTGCAACAATGTGGGCAGCGCCCGCACATCCCACTGATGCCCAAGGGCTGAAAGGGCCGACTCTCGCACAGCCGCATCCGAGTCATCGGCGAGTTGGATTGCGATTCGAAGCACTTCCTCGAGAAATGGCCGCTCTTGGTTGCCGAGCTGTGCCAGAATGTCT
>VBKD01000222.1 GCA_005888075.1 Chloroflexota bacterium | reverse complement strand
TCAACTATCCCGACTTCGCGCTCGACGCCGTGCGCTGCGGCATCTCGATCTACGGGTGCGAGTGGCCGGGCACGCGTCCCGCGCTGGCGCTGCGCTCCGTCGTGACGCACGTGAAGACGGTCGAGAAAGGCGCCACCGTCGGCTACGGGTCTTTGTGGCGCGCACCGGACAAGGCCCGGGTGGCGACGGTGGCGATCGGCTACGCCGACGGCGTCCACCGGGCGCGGGCCAACCGGGGGCACGTGCTGGTTCGCGGGAGCCGAGCTCCGCTGATCGGGATGGTCAGCATGGACGCCATCACGCTGGACGTGACCGACATCCCTGACGTGCGGGTGGGCGACGTCGCGACCCTCATCGGCCAGGACGGCGACCAACGGGTCTCGGCCGAAGAGGTCGCGGAGTGGTCGGGCACGATCTCCTATGAAGTGCTGACCTCGCTGGGCCAAAGGGTGGAGAGGCGGTACTCCGACTAGGGCCGGAATACCCAATCGGGCACCAGGGTTGGAAATGGTGCGAAGACGGGTACATGTAAAGTGGCACTCCTGATGGCAGAACCAGCAGAACCGGCCGCGGCCACCCCCTTCGCAGAGGAGGCTTTGACACATCTCGACACCCTGTACCGGGGCGCTCTCCGGCTCACCCGTGATCCCGACCAGGCCCAGGACCTCGTCCAGGAAGCGTACCTACGAGCGCTCCGCTACCAGCACAGCTACCAGCCGGGCACGAATATGAAAGCCTGGCTGTTCGCGATCATGAGGAACCTCTTCTGGGACCGCTTCAAGGGCTCCAGGAAGGAAGACGTCAGCCTGGACGACACGGGCGACTTTCTCCTCTACGAAAAGCTCAAGGACGAGGGTGCCAAGCCCGAGTCCGACGTCCTGGACAAGATAGCCGTCTCAGAGGTCGTCGACGCCGTCGAGCAGCTGCCCCCGCTCCACCGCGAGGTGGTCCTCCTGGTCGACGTCGAAGGCTTCTCCTACAAGGATGCCGCCGACACGCTTGGCGTGCCCATCGGCACCGTCATGTCGCGCCTCCACCGGGCCCGCCAGCAGCTCCAAAAATCCCTATATGACTATGCCGTCGAATCGGGTATCGTGCGCGCCAACGGCATGAGGCAGGTGTCTCAATCATGAAATGCAGCGACTGTGAAAGCAAACTCGACCGGTACGTCGACCGGGAGCTGAACAACACGGAGGCACTCCAGGTGCAGCTGCACCTCGAGGGCTGCCCCGACTGTATGGATCACTACGACTTCGAGTCCAAGGTGAAGCGCCTGGTGAAGCACTCCTGCGAGTGCGATACACCGCCGGCATTCCGCGAAAAGCTGCGCCAGCTCCTCAGCTGATGAGGCGGCGCCTTGGCGCCGCTCGCCTGTACGTGATCACCCCCGACGCGGAGCCCGACCACGTGGTGCGCCTGGTCGAAGCGGTGGTGCGGGGTGGGGCGGATGCCATCCAGCTGCGGCAGAAGACCCTGCCGCGAGGCGAGCTCCTCACCCTGGCGCGCCGCCTGCGCCAGGTGGCCGAGAACCAGCTTTTCATCGTAAATGACCACGTCGATATCGCCATGCTGAGCGAGGCAGATGGCGTGCACCTCGGGCCCGACGACCTGCCGATCGCCTCGGCCCGCCGGGTCGCGGGCGACCGTCTGCTCATCGGAGCCTCAGCGTCGAGCGTAGAAGCCGCGAGAACCGCAATCCGGGATGGCGCGGACTACCTCGGCAGCGGGCCGGCCTTTGCCACGCCGATCAAGACCGAGAAGCAGGTCATCGGACCTGAAGGCGTCGCAAACGTCGCTACCGCGGCCGGACGGAAGGTGCCCGTATTCGCCATCGGCGGAATCGATGAGTCGAACATCGCGCAGCTCAGGGAGGCCGGCCTGCATCGCGTCTGCGTCATGCGGGCGGTCGCGGACGCGGCCGACCCCGAGCAGGCCACGCGCCGCCTGCGTGGGATGCTGGCGGGGTGAGTGTTCGGGGCGCGGGCGAGCTGGGCCTGCTCCAGCGGATCAAGCCGTACATTGCGACG
>VBKD01000218.1 GCA_005888075.1 Chloroflexota bacterium | reverse complement strand
GAGATCACCGCCTTCACGTGCCAGCTTTCACTTGCCCTAGCCCCGTGGATCACATTCTTGAGCTCATCGAGAAACTCCCCTGCTAACGCCGCTTCGAGCTTGGAGTTCTGCGTCGGGTGCCTCACCGTCCTGACCTGTGCGACCGCGAGCTAGAGATCCATCTACATCAGGTCAAAGCGCCCGATCAAATTGCAACTGATGTCGAGCGCGGAACTGAACCGAGGTGCCTCACGGTCCCGAACTCTGGGACAACCCGTCCAGAAACTGCGTAAACGATCGGTTTCAGTTTGGAAGTTTCGGCGCAGCCGCCTGCTCCCTCCAGATTTGAGGCGTTTTCCCGACGGTTTGCTACACGAACTACTACATTCGCCCGGGATTCAAGCGGGGCCGCCAGGCCGCGGCTAGTTCGGAGTCGAACCGTGGTGAGCGCGTCTTATCCACCTGATCTTGCCGAAACACCTACGCCTACCCACAGCTGGCGGGATCGGCGGCAGCCGTTCTGATCTAGACTCGCGGCACTCTGGACGCTGATCAATCGGCGGCCGCCGCGCCGCCGGACTCCCGCCGCCTTCGCCTTCGTTACGCAGGCACATGCGTTTCATGCGGCAAGACACTGGAAAAGGGAACTGAAGCCCTATACCGCCAGGCCACACACACTGTCCGATGTATCGAATGCAGGCCTGAAGAAGGTGACGTCACCGTTGACTTGGGCTCCGGGGGCGCCTCCGCTCATCGTGAGTATGAACGCCGAAAGACTGCCAGAGAAGCGCGCGAGAAGTCGCGGTTTGGGGATGTCATTGGTGGACTCGTGCTTGCTTTGACCGGAGAACCACAGTCGACTCGTGCGTGGGAGCGCGGCTCAGTAGGCGAAGCCAAGCTGGCTGAAGCGTTAGCCGGCATCGATGGCCTTGCCGTGCTGCATGACCGTCGAGTTCACCGAACCCGGGGCAACCTAGATCACCTCATCGTCGGTCCGGCCGGAGTATTCGTCGTTGATGCCAAGCATTACGAAGGCTTGATTCGAATTCGGGGTCGAGGTGGCTTGTTCAAGCGCGACGAGCGGCTTTATGTCGGCAGCCGCGACTGTTCCCGTCTCGCTTCCAATATGGAGTGGCAGGTTGCCGTGGTCCGCGAGGTTCTGCTGTCTGCGGGCGTTGACCTAGCGGTCGTGCCGCTCACCCCAGTGCTTTGCTTTATCGACGGAGAGTGGCCGATACTCCTACCGCCAGAGTCATACCGAGGAGTCCGACTCGAAGGCAAGCGGTCGATCAAGAAGCTGGTCGGTGGACGTCAGGTGCTTGACAGAGACCAAATCGAGCGAATCTCTCGAAGTCTGGCTGTAGCGTTTCCTGTCAAGTAGTTAGTCGGACACATTATCAAGCGATATCGCGGTGATCACGTGATGCGCTGCCTCAGATATCGCTCGACGGTCGATGGTGGTGGGCTGGCGACGACTGTTGACCAGGCAGTCGCTATGTAAGCAACCGTCTCGGTTCGGGGCGCGCCGACCTCCCCACAGGATGGGGAGACTAGATCGGGAGGTTCCCCGATCTCAGGCGGGCTGCCTCCGACCGCTCCCTCGAGCGATCGATGTGGTCGAGCATCGCCGCCTCGGCGCCGCCGGCGTCACCGGCCCGGATTGCATCAAGAATGTTTTCGTGCTCGATCACCGTTGCTGCGCCGATAGCCATCGTGTAGTAGTGGTGATACAGGCGATAGAGGCGCAGGTGCGAACGCAGGCGTCGCAGGGTATCGCTCAGCAGACCGTTGCCGGACGTGCCCGCGATCGCCTCGTGGAATCGTGCGTCCTGGAGGGCAAAGGCGCTGTAGTCGTGGTACGTGCCCCGGTCAGACCCACTGCTGGTGCCGACCAATCGGCGCATCTCGGCGAGCTCGCGATCGAGCACGCGCAGGACCTTTTCGTCGCGCCGTTCGGCCGCGCGACGCGCCGCGAAAGGCTCGAGCAGCCGGCGAACGTCGTAGAGGTCGTTGAAATTCTTGGTGTCCAGCATCGGGGTCACGGAATAGCCCCGCAGTGGCTCTTTGACAACCAGGCCGTCCATCTCCAGCCGGGCCAGCGCCTCCCGCACCGGTGTTGGCGACACGTTCAGCTGGCGCGCGACCAGGTCGATGTTGACTCGCGCGCCCGCCTCGATGTGTTGGTCCATGACCAGCTCCATGACCGCGTCATAAACGCTGTCGGTCAGCGTCTGACGCGAGGGCGGCAGCGGAAGGATCTTCTCGCTCATTGCCGGCTGAGGTCGAAGACCTCCTCCATCGGAGCCCACCACTCGCCTGCCCTCGCTTCGGGCGCCGGCTGTTGGAGGCCGCGCATCAGCTGATCCCACTCGCGGTAGCGCGGATCCTGCGCCAGCTTTGGGAAGTCCCGCTCAGGGGAGAATCCGTCGACCGCCTCCATGTACATGAACATCCGGCGGCTGAGCAGGTAGATCCGCATCTGCGTGATGCCATTCTCACGCAGGCGCGACACCACCTCGGGCCAAGCCTTGCGGTGGTATTCCCTATATCGCTCGACGATCTCCTCGTCATCCTTGAGCATCAGCGTCATCCCGTAGCTCTGCATTCCAACTCCCTGTCAGCTGAGCCGAGCCATAATGGCTTCGCTCATCTCGTCATATTGATGAGTGTTCGGCAACTCGCCCACGATCGCGTGGTTGCGCATCACGAGGATGCGGTCGG
>VBKD01000007.1 GCA_005888075.1 Chloroflexota bacterium | reverse complement strand
TGCCTCCCGTAGGAGTCGGGGCCGTGTCTCAGTCCCCGTGTGGCTGGTCGTCCTCTCAGACCAGCTACCCGTCATCGCCTCGGTAGGCCGTTACCCCACCGACTAGCTGATAGGCCGCGGGCCCACCCCATCGTGCATTGCTGCTTTCTTCATCGGCCATGCGACCGATGACAACATGCGGTATTAGCAGCGGTTTCCCGCTGTTATCCCCCGCGATAGGAAAGGTTGCCCACGTGTTACTCACCCGTTCGCCGCTAGGAACCCATCTCTCTTGCGAGAAATGAGCCCTCGCTCGACTTGCATGTGTTATGCGCACCGCCAGCGTTAACCCTGAGCCAGGATCAAACTCTCCGTCCAAAACGGAGGACCCAGGACGTTCGCCCTGAGTCTTCTCAGACTCTCAGAGTCTTTCCCACTCTTCAGTTGTCAAAGTGCTGATTTCCGTACCGACTCCGGCCGACCCGGTCAGGCTTCATCCCCTCTTTTAGGGCGCACGAATCCTGTTCGTCGGAGGAACCTGCGAATTCTACCTGCGCCAAGGCCGAGATTGCAAGGTATGCCGTTAATTGGGACCGGCCGATCGGCCGGCCCCGGTCAAAACGCCCTTCGCCCCGCCAGCGCCCTGGCCAGAGTCAGCTCGTCGGCGTACTCGAGGTCTCCCCCCACCGGCAGCCCATGGGCCGGCCGCGTCACCTTGGCGCCCAGCGGTTGCAGGGCACGCTGGAGGTAGACCGCCGTCGCCTCTCCTTCTATATCCGCATCCGTCGCGATGACCACCTCTGCGATCTCTTCGTCGCGTACCCGTTCGAGCAGCTGTGGGACGTGGATCTGCTCCGGTCCGATGCCATCGATCGGCGAGATCACCCCGTGCAAGACGAAGTAAAGGCCGCCGAACTCGGATGTGCGCTCGACCGCCAGCACGTCCAGGGCCGACTCGACCACGCACAGCAGCGAGGGGTCACGCCTCGGCGAGGCGCAGATCGCGCACAGGCTGCCCTCTGCGATGTTGTAGCAGCGCTCGCAGTAGCCGATGCGCGCTTTGACGTCTTCGATCGCGCGGGCCAGGGACTCAGCTCGCAGACGGTCGGATCGCAACAGATGAAACGCAAGGCGCTGCGCTGTCTTCGGTCCGATGCCCGGGAGTCGCGAAAGCTCCTGGATGAGCCGTTCTAGCGGCTCCGGCAGCTGCGGCATGTCGCGGTTATAACAGGCCGGGTGGAAGACCCAGACCCGACGCGACCGATTGCATCTTCTCCGCCGCCATCTGCTTGGACTTCTCCATCGCCTCGTTGACCGCGGCCACGACGAGGTCCTGCAGCATCTCGGTGTCGGAAGCCGCCGCCGGATCGATGCGGACCGAGACGAGCTTCTGCGTCCCTGTCGCTGTGACGGTGACCGCGCCACCACCCGCGCTCGCCTCGACGATCTCCGACTCGAGCTGCGCCTGCACCTTCTGCATCTGGCCCTGCATCTGCTGGACCTGGCGCAGCATCTTGAGCGGATCCTTCACTCGGAAACCTCCTTCACTCTTGTCACGCGTCCCTCAAATCGCCGCACGACCTCTCGCACGAACGGGTCATCCTCCGGACTGGTCGTGCGGGGAGCGGCCTTCGACGCGTCCGCTTGTTGCAACCGATAGTCGATCTTCACTCCATCGCCCAGCCACGCTTTCACGTGCGGCATCAGCTGCGCCGACTGCTCCTGCGCCTTCTTGTGGTGAAAGCTGTACTGGAACCACAGGATCAGCGTCGAACCTTCCACCTCCGGTTTCGCGTCGAGATAGGCGGCCCGAACCGTGCGATTCAACTTTTCGAGCACCTCTGACCACCCGGCGACCGGCGCCGATGCGACCTTCACCTCCACGGCCTCCACGGCCTCCACGGCCTCCACGGCCGCCACAGCCGCGGGGATCTTCTCCTCCGGGCTCGCCGGCGGGGCGGCGCGAACGACCGCAGGTGCCGCGGCTTCACGAACCTCGTCGGTACTCAGCTCCACCGCCAGACGCGCGAGTGTCGCTTCGACCAGGAAGCGCGGCTCGGCATGACGGCGAACCTCGCCATCGAGGTGCAGCAGCGAGTCGAGCACCGCGGAGAGCCTGCGAGCCGTGGCCTGATCGCGCTTTGTCAGCGCCGCAACAAGCCGGTCTCGGCAGGTCTCCATCAACCCACGAACCACCTGTCGCAGCTCGGCGCCCGCCGCGTAAACGCGGTTGAGCTCGGTCAGTGCCTCGGCCGCTTCGCCGCCCAGCACGTGATCCAAAAGAGAATCGAGCAGTCGCGGATCCGCGATGCCGAGCAGCGACCGCGCGCCCTCGAGGCGGATGGGACCAGAAGCCAAGGGCACCAGCTGGTCGAGCAGCCCCACCGCGTCGCGCATCGACCCCTGCGCCGTGCGCGCGATGAGGCTCATCGCATCCGGGTCGACCTGCACCTTCTCGGTCTTGGCGATATGCGTCAGCCGCCCGATGATCTGCTCTTCGGTGTGCCGGCGAAACACAAACTGCTGGCACCGCCCGATGACGGTCAGCGGAATCTTCTGCGCGTCCGTCGTGCACAGCACGAACACGACGTGGGCGGGCGGCTCTTCGAGCGTCTTCAGCAGCGCGTTGAACGCAGGCTCGGTGAGCATGTGCGCCTCATCGATGATGTAGACCTTGTAGGGACCAAGCGCGGGCGAAAGATTCACCTTCTCACGCAGGTCGCGGATCTCATCGATGCCGCGGTTCGACGCCGCATCGATCTCGATGAGGTCCAGCGCCGCTCCCGCCGTCATCTCCAGGCAGGACTGGCACTTGTTGCACGGCTCCGCCGAATCGCGAGGTCGTCCCGTGCAGTTGAGCGCCTTCGCCAGCAGACGGGCGGCGGAAGTCTTCCCGGTGCCGCGGCTGCCGCTGAACAGATATGCGTGCGAGACGCGGCCAGAGGTGATCGCGCCCTGCAGCGCTCGAGAGGCCGCGTCCTGGCCGACCAGGTCGCCAAACGTCTGCGAGCGATATTTGCGGTAGAGGGATTGGTATTCAGGCATTCAATTAGTGGCCGCGCACCCCGCTTCGACCGAAGACCCCCAGCTCGCACCACGGGTCGCGGCTCGGGCCCGGATGGCTGCGGCACCCCCAGGTTTCTCCTTACCGCTGCTTCCTTCCGGACCTGACGGGGTTTGGAGACCCGAGCTGCGCAGGTCCCGACCTTCAACGCCGTTTGCCGCGGCCAGGCTGAAAACCCTGACCTCAGACGAGGAATTCGGTCCGGCTAAGGCGGATTGCCGGTGCAGGGTACCGCCAGCCCCCCACTTAGCGCGACCACCATGCATCTTACCCGGCAGACTGAAGACCTACCCGCGGCTCGAGAAAGTAGCACCGCGCCCACTCAGCGCGACCGCCATGAATTCTTACCCGGGCTGTGGCCCACCCACCCTCCTCCGCGACGCCCATGCCAGGTGCCCGAACGTCACGACGGTGGCGACCGGGATCACGACCTCCGCCGCCGTCAGATAGCCATCCGGATCCTGGTTCAGCCCGCGAAAAAGCGCCACGCCTCCGACCAGGATGAGGATCAACGTGGTCGAGACCTGCCCGCTCAGCGTGTGGTGCAGCTCGGGCCGCCTGCCGGAGACGATCAGCAACCCGCCTCCAAGGGCCGGCAGCAGGTACCGAGCGATGACGACCATCGCGAGCCAGAGCGGAAATGCTCCACCCAGCGAGAGCCCGAGCGTGGTCGACCCTAGGAAGATTCCGTCGACGACCGGGTCCAGCGCTCCGCCCAGGTTCGAGGGGCGCTCGAAGCGCCGGGCTATGGTGCCGTCGACCAGGTCCGTCAGCCCCGCGACCGCAACCACCACCGCCAGCAAACCGAGCTGTCCGCTGACCGAGTACGCAACCGCAGGCGCCGCCAGGTATGCGCGCGCCAGAGAGACCTGGTTGGCCTCACCGGGGATGAATGCCCCGGCGATCGCCACGGCAACCACCCAGGCGAACAGCAGCCAGCCCGACCCCGGAGGCCTTGTCCCCAGGATCCATATCACCCCCAAGGCCGCATAAACCAGGCTGCCGGTGACGCCCGATCTGGTGGGTCGCACGGAAGCTCAGTGTGACGGGGGCGAAGGACTTGGCGGCGGAGAAGCCGCCGGCATGGGTGTCGGCGTCGGTGGGACGTAGGGCTTCTGGCCTGGATACGGATTCGCCCCGCAGGGGTACTGCGGCTCACCCACTCCCTTGAGGAAGAGCTCGTTGTAGCCCCCGCTCGAAACGTAGCCGCCGTCGTACGGGCAAACCTGCCGAGTCACCACACCGGGCGGCTGCACCCACGGCGCCGGCCATGGATGCTTGGTGTAGTACTCGTCGAGGAACGGCTTCCAAACCGAAAGGCCGACGTTCTCTCCGAACAGGACCGTCGTCGGGCACTGCCACCCGGACGGGCGGAAGTTCGTGGCGAGGGAGGCGTACCCGGAGTTGCACGTGTCTCCTGCATCGATGTGCATCAGCGAAGCGGCCACCGCCAGGTCGGGCGTGTACCCGACGAAGATGGAGCCCGTATAGGCCTCGGTCGTCCCTGACTTTCCCGCCGCCGGCCGCCGCGCCAGGTCGCCGAGGTACAGCTTCACCGGCCCGCGCAGCAGGTCTGTCATCACGTAACCCAGCTCCGGGCTGATCACCTGCGTGCGGCCCGCATTTGGATCCAGAGCTTCGAGGACCTTTCCATTCGCGTCGGTGACACGCAGGATCGGGTGGGTGCCGACGCGATAGCCGCCGTTGTCGAAAGCTGAGTAGGCGGCCAGGTGCTCCGCCATCGACAGGGCGTCATGGCCGAGTGTGGTCGACACGCCCTCGGGGTTGTCGATCTGCGCGGTGACGCCGAGGTTGTGCATGAAGGAGACGACCCGGTCGCCGCCTTCCTTTGAATATGTCCACAGCGCGGGAAGGTTGCGCGACTCTGCCAGCGCGGTCCGCAGCGTGATGTATCCCTCGCGCTTGCCATCCCAGTCGCTGAAGGTATGACCGCCGATGACGCTTGTCTCATCGTTCACGAGGCTCGCCGGCGTGACGAACCCGGCCTGCAGGGCGGCGCCGTAGGTATAGACCTTGAACGACGACCCCACTCCCCGCCACCCCAGCGGATCGACGCCGGTCAGGTTGATCTGGCCCCGGATGGCGGCGTTGTTGTAATCAGCGCTGCCGACCATGGCGAGGATCTCGCCATCGGCAGGATTCAAGACCAGCATCGCTCCCGTGTTCACGCTGCGCTTGGCGTACGTCTTGACTCCGGACTTCACCCACTTGTCGGCCAGCGCCTGCGTGTTGAGGTCAAGCGTCGTGGTGATCGTCAGCCCGCCCTCGTACAGCGCGTGGTCGCCGTACTTCTGCTTGATGTAACGGACGATGGAATCCACGAAGTGCGCGGTCAAGGGATTGTGGGCCGCGGGCTGCGCCTTGTGCGCCGCGATCATCTTGGCGATCAGGTCGCTGTTGTACATGCTGTCCGCCTGCGCGCGGCTCACGTCTCCAACCGCGACCATCCCGTCGAGAACTTGCGCCCAGCGCGCTTTCACGGACTGCAGCTGATCCGGCGTCCCGAACGGGTCGTAATCGCTCGGCGCCTGCGGCAGTCCGGCGAGGAGGCTCGCCTGGGCCCACGACAGTTCGCTGGCATGGACCTGGAAGTAGGTCATCGCAGCAGCCTCCGCCCCATAGGCTCCGTTGCCGTAGTTGATCGTGTTCAGGTAGAGCTCGAGGATCTGCTGCTTGGAATAGCGGCGCTCCATCTCTTCGGCGAGCAGAAGCTCACGAAACTTCCGGCTGATCGTCTTGCTCTGCGCCTCTTCGGTATCGAGAACATCGTTCTTGACCACCTGCTGCGTGATGGTCGAGCCGCCGAGCGTCGCCGTGCGATGCGTGAGGTCGTAAACGACCGCGATCGCCATGCGGCGGTAGTCGACGCCCGAGTTGGCGTAAAAGGTCCGGTCTTCGGTGTCGATGGTCGCGCGCTGGAGCTTGACGCTCATCTTGCTCAATGGGACCACCGTCCGGTTCTCGTGGTACATCGACTCGATCAGGTTTCCGTTCCGGTCCAGGATCCGGCTGGTCTGCGTCAGGTTGGCGGCCTTGATGGCCTCGATCGAAGGAAGATCGCCGGCGAAGTAGTCGACCACGCCGATGGTCGCGCCCGTGCTGATGAGGCCGGTCGCCGAGACCACGATCATCACCACCAGGGCGACGCGGACGAACCAGTGGTGAGATGGGCGTTTCTCAGGGCGACGCTTCCGGGCTCGCGGCCGGACGGAGCGGCCTTTGTGACGGCGGGTGGCCATTGCCTGGCGGGACCTCCAAGACGTTTGCTTCGACGCGTGCCGAGTTCGCTGCCGGGGAGTTTACGCGGCCGGCTACCTCAAACCGAGTGCTTCAGCTCCCTGGTCGGCCAGGCCCATGATCGGGTTGGCCAGCACCCCGTAAGCCGCGATGACGAGGCAAAACGCCAGCACCCCCGCGGTCGACAGCCTGCTCAGAACGGGAAGCGCGGCCGCGGCGCCGCGGCGCGCATCCTCCAGCGGGCTCTGTATATAGAGGACGCGTAGGGTGCCCACCGCGGCGACCAGCCCGAGCGTCCACCCCAAGAGCCCGATCGCCAGCAGGGCGAAACGACCGCCCTGCGCCAGGGCAGCCCCCACGGCCAGCTCGCCGAAGAAACCGGCGAGAGGAGGAGCGCCGGCCAGGGAAAGCATCGCGAGAGCAAGCCCCGCCGCCCGAGCCGGACGCACCGCGGCCAGACCGTGCACCGCCTCCTCCCCGCCGCCGGCCGCGCCAAGCACGGCTGGCCCGCAGGTCGCCGCCACCGCAAACGCACCCAGCAAGAACAGCGAGCCGGCCAGCCCCGCCCGATAGTGCGTCGCCAGCCCCGCCGCCACCCATCCAAACTGAGCGACCGCCAGATAGGAGAGCCGCATTCGTGGCGCACGGACCGCGAGCGCGGCCGCGCCGCCGCCAAGCATCGCCACTCCCGCGAGGACCTCAAAGAAAACCGAGTAGACGGCGGAGACGGCGACCAGGGCCGCAGTGAGCTTGATCGCCACGATCGCGACCGCAAACGCCACCAGGCCGAGAAGCATCCCGGCCCCCAGCGGCGACCCACCAAGGCCGGCCGAAAGGTTGGCCGAGTGGAAGGGAGCAATTCCCGCGCGCACGGCCAGCCCGCTCATCACCAGCAGGACCGGGATGGCCAGCGGCAGCGTGGGGATGGTGTGGGCCAGCACACCCTGGATCAGCGGCAGGTCGGCGTTGCCGGTGGTCGCGTAGACGAAGGCCAGGCCGATGAGGACGAGGCCGCTCCCCACCGCGCCCGCGACCAGCAGCCTCAGCCCGAGGTCCGGCCGGCGAAGCGAAACCATGACCATGGCCGACGCAGCCGTCAGCTCGAGCCCCGCCCACAGGCCGACCAGGTCCCGCGCCGAAGCGGCCACCATCACGCCGAATGCCGCGATGAGCGGCATCGCCAGGCCGATCGAGAGCGAATCCTCAGCCGCCCAATCGGTCGCCGCGAGCACGATGGCGGCTGTTAAAAGCGCGGCCGCCTTGGCGAACAGCGCAAAGCGGTCTTGCACCAGCGCTCCGTCGAAATAGGTCGTGAGCGCGGCGCCGGCCCAGAGCTCGATACCGAATGCGACCAGTGCGATCGCGGCGGTGATCGCCGGCAGGTACCGACGTGAGCTTCTCGGCACCCAACCCAGGCGGCCCGCAATGAGGATGAGCATGGCGGCGGCCACGACCAGGACATCTGGAACCAGGACGAGGTTCGTCACGGCGTCGGCCCCGAATAGGGCGACGCCATATCGGCGAGGCCGGCTGACATCTGGTTGACGAGGCCCGGGTCGAAAAGCGGTACCTCAGTCCCCGGAATCTTCGGACCGCTGGGGAACAAACCGACCCACAGGAGGGCGCCCGCCAGCAAACCCAGATACCAGGTCTCGCTGAGAGCGGAATCGGAAACGCCAGGCGCGTCTGGGTTGGGTTGGCGGAAGAGCACCCGATATAGGAGCGTTGCGACGGCCACCGCGGCCACGGCCAAGCCGGCGGCCACCGCAAATGCGCCGATGGGCTGGCTCTTGAACGACCCGAAGAATGTCATCAGCTCCGCATTGAACGTCGCGAGCATGGGGATGCCGAGCAAGCCGAATCCGGCGATCACCATCAGCCAGGTCAGGTTCTGCATGCGAGGCGCCAGCCCGCCCAGGACCGAAAGGCTTCTCGTCTGCGCGCGTTCGGATAGGGTCGCCGAAACGCCGACGATGAGCGCCGCCGCCAGGCCGCCGGTGAAGAGCGAGAGCACACAGCCCGCTATCGCCAGCGGCGTCACCCCGGCCACACCAAGCGCGGTGATGCCCCCTGGGATCAGCGCCAGGTACGCGGCCGCGTGCCTGAGGTCGGCCGACCGCAGCGCGGCGAGCGCGGCATAACCGACTGTGAGCGCGGCCAGTGCCGCGACGAGCGGGGACAGGAGATGCGCCGCGGCCGGCTCAGCCGCGACCAGCGTGCGGATCAGGAGGTAGCCGCCGAGGCGGGAGGCAGCCCCTATCACGATCACCGCAACGCCAACGGGCGCTTCGGCGGTGACATCGCGGATCCAACCGTGGAAAGGAAAGAGCGGCAGGCGTGTCGCCGCCGCCACCAGCATCACGATCCCGACGGTGAGCTGGATCCGGGAGCTCAGGGTTCCCTTCAAAAGCGTGTCCATGTCGAATGTCTTTCCGCCCGTGAACGAATAGAGGATCATCGTGCCGGCGACCAGCGCCGCCGTGCCAAGTCCCCAGTAACCCACGAGCCTCCACGTGGCCGCGACACGTCGCGGCCCTCCCCATCCGAGCACCAGCAGAGCGATCGGAATCGTCGCCGCGGTCCAGAAGAGGATGAGCACGAACATGTCCCTGGCGACGATCGCGCCGGTGATTGCCGACTGCGTCAGCAACAGCAGGCAGAAGTAGGAACGGACGCGCTCGTGTATGCCGACAGAGGCCAGCACGGAGGCGATCCCAATGAGGGTCGAGAGGACGAGCATCACCATCCCGGTCCCGTCGAGCCCGAGGTGATATGTCACGCCGATGGAGGGAAGCCACGGCAGCTTCTCCTCGTACTGAGCGGTCGGGAGAAAGTTCTGGAACTGGTTGTAAGCGATGAAAAGGATGAACGCGAGACCGAGGTTGGTGAAGAACGCGATCTGCTTGATCAACGTGTCGTACCGGCCGCGAGGGTTGGGCATGACGGCGATCGCGATCGCCACGATGACTGGAGTCCAGACCATCAAGCTGAGCAGGAACGGCGAGGAGAAGATGCCGGCTCCAGGGACGGTTGCGGGCGTTGGAGATGCGGCCTGGATCAGGCCGATCAGCGGATTCATCTGAGGACTCCCGGCACGACGAGTGCGACCGCGACGGACAAGACCACGGCGAGCAGAACAAGAAAAGGAAGCGCGGGCGCGCGCCCGGCCGCCAGCGCCAGCCGGCCTGAAACCTCCGCCGTGCGCCCGATCGCGCCATCGCCCATCGGTATCCAGTCACCCAGGCGCCGAGCGATCTCGGTGGTCGGCGCGACCAGGAACCGATCGACCAGCCTTGCCGATGTAGCGCTGACCCGCGCCAGCCAGAGGCCTCCCAGCGCCGAGGCGGCGAGCGCGCCGTCCTTGCCCCGTGAGTAGGCGACTGCGACGGCGCCGAAACCCACGACGGGAACCAAAACCCAGACGGCGAACGAGCCTGCGTCCGGCGCGGGATGCTTCTGTCCGTCGAGAAAGCCAAGCAATGAGCCGACCAGCGAGGCCACCAGGAAGATCGCGCCACCAATCCCGAGCCAGTAGGGCCACGTCAGCGATCCTGAGGGCGCCTCACGGACACGGTCGGGCTCGAAGGCCCTGCGCCTACGCAATGGTCCGAACGACGCGCCGAGGAACACCCGCAACGCTCCCACCGCGATGAGCAGGACAGCTTCCCCCAGAGCCACGCCCAGCTTTGAACGCGAGCTCACGCCGAAGGCCATCGCGCCTGCCCCGCTGAATCCCAGGACAAGCACCGCTATGAGCAGCGCGAGCGAGCTCGAGCGCATGCGCCGCCAAGCGTCACCCATCTCCGCTAGGTCGTCGGTGCGCATCGCCGCAGCGATCGACGCGCTCGCCAGCACCGCCGCCGTGCGAGC
>VBKD01000006.1 GCA_005888075.1 Chloroflexota bacterium | reverse complement strand
CTGCTGATAGCGGACGAGCTGCTCGAAAGCCCGATCGAGACCCAGCCCGGCCTCCATGCTGATCGCGACCACATCGAGCGCGTTCGGCAGCGCCGACTCCAGATCTCGACGCCGCTCACGAACCAGCTGGCTCAACCAGAAGACCGGCAGGTAGAACCCCGCGACCACCCCGGCCAACAGCAAGAGCCCGATCGCAAATGCCTGTCCGATCAAGGCTCCGATTCCGATTCCGAGCGCGCCGAGAGCCGCCGCGCACGTGATCCTCAGGGTCTGGATGCCCGAGGGGTCGAGGCCCGCAGGGTTGCCGACGAAGTCGAGCTGCCGGCGGAAGTTATCGGCCTGGGCGGCGGGAGTCACACGTTCCACCTGCCTGCCCAGCCACCTTCGCAGCGGGGCGCTCACGCGCTCGGCGAGAGGCTTCTCAAGCTCGAGCGCCACCGCGCTCTGGCCCAGACCGATCTCTTGCCGCGCCAGGCGTTCGCGAGCCAGCGACGCCGCGTCACCGGTACGCGACGCCACGATCCCGACCACGAGCAGGAACGCGCCGAGCGCGGCCACCAACCCGACGAGGATCGGAATCATGTTCATGCGATCGCTGTCAGCCGCCGGATCAGAAGGTTGCCGATGAACAGCAGCAGGGCGGCGAACGCAAGGATCACCCAGCCCAGCAGGCTGGTGAACATCGGCCGGAAATAGTCGGGGACGAGAAAGTAGAGAAGCACCGCCGCCACGATGGGTAGCAACGTGATGATGAACGAGGTCGCCCGAGACTGCGCGGTCGCGGCGAGGATCTCCTCTTTCACCTCGGCGCGCTGCTTCATCGTGTCAGCCAGGGTGGTGAGGATCGCCGGCAGGTCGCCACCGACAGAGTGCTGAATGGTCACCACCATCACCATCAAGCGCAGGTCGGCGCTGCCGATTCGCTTCACCATGTTGTTGAGCGCGCTTTCCACGGAGGCGCCGAGCTCCACCTCCCGGCGGGCCAGTCCGAATTCGTCGGAGACCGGAGGTCCGGCATTGTCGGTCACCGCGCTCAGCGATTGGGCCACCGATTGTCCGGCCTTCATGGCATTCGCCATCATCTCCATCGCCTGTGGGAGGGAGGCGTCGAACACGCGCAGCCGATGCCCTTGGCGGTTGCGCAACAGGACGTACGGCGTGATGTATCCGATCACGGCCAGGACCAGGACCGCCGGATTCAAACCAAACCGAAGCAGCGCCAGGATCGCGAAGAGCAGACCCGACAACGCTTGCAGGATTCGGAACTCGTACGGCCGTAGCTCGAAGTCCGCGCTGATGAGGTCTCTTTGCAGCCGGCTCTGCCATTGGTCGGCGGCGATCCACGCCGGCACGCCAGTCGGCTCGAAGCGGCGCCGCAGCTGCTCCCGGACGTCGGCCAGGGTCCGATAGGTCACGCGCGGCGCGGCTCCTTGCGCGGCCGCGCGCTGCGGCACGACGATCCCGTACACCACCAGGCCGACGCCGATGGCCGCCGCGGCGGCGACCAGCATCGCGGTCGTGCTCACCGGATCAGGACGATGTGAACTGCCACTTCTTGTCAACCTGGGCAGGCCCGACCCCGCCCGCTGCCTTGACGCTGGGGCAGCTCTGATCAGCCACGTTGGGCACGGCGCCGTAGTCCTTGTACGACTCGAGCTCATATTTCAGCGTCGCGTTGTTGAGCAGCCAGAACAGGTACTCGGAGTCACACCCCGTCATCAGCAGGGTCAAGCTGCTCGTCACCGCCCCCGTCGCCGTACCGGATCCCGAAGTCGACGGGGTGCCGGCCGGGCCGACCCTGATCACGTACACATCGCGAAACACGGTCCTCACGGCTGAGGTGCCGGGGTTCTTGCCGAAAGCGGAGGTGTTGATCGTCGCGAGGACCGAGATGCGGTCGCCGACCAGCACGTATCCGCCCACCCCGACGAGCTCGCCGGTCGGCACCGTGACAGCGACCCAGCCCTCAGGGATGGGCAGGTACGCCACGTCGCTGCTGGTGAGCAGGTCGCCCGAGGGCGCCACCAGGTTGGACGTGATCGCCGATGCGGTCGGGATGTCGACGCGGGCTCCCTTGCCCGCGACGTCCTTGACAGCGAAGTAAGCCTGCGGAGGGACCTGGCTGAAGCTGACGAGGTCCAGGTCGGAATCCTGGATGATCGTGCGCGCCTTGATGTCGTGCTTCGCCACCACCACCCTGGTGCCGGTGGCGCTCGTCTGCAGGCTGGGCAGGCTGGCGATGATCGCGGCGGCGGCAAACGCCAGGACGGCGAGCACCGCACCGACCACGATGTAAAGTCGCCCGCGACGTGGACGCCTCATCTCAGAGGTGGCTATAGACATTTGGCCGGGCGCAAGCTTGGCAGGATGCGCGCGAGTGCGCAACTCATTCGACGAGGACCGCCTCGACCAGGGCGGTGCTGATCCCGTAATTACCGCCCACGGCAGTGCCGGCTCCGGCGGCTGCGGAGACAGACAAGGTGCCGCAAGACAGTGAGCCGCCGATCGTCGACGTGCCGTTCACGGCGTCCGTGCAGGCGCCGGGCCAAAACACCGAGCCGAGCAGCCAGTGGTTGTTGGCCGCCCCGACCAGCGCGATCTGCCCGGTGCTGCCCGCGGGCGCCCAGATCAGCGTGTTCCAGCAGGAGCGATCACCCACCGGGCACCAGGCTGAGCCCGGGCAGCTGGAGTCGCCCGCGGGCGCCTGAGAGCATGGGGCGGCGAACCAGGTGAACCCACCACCGGATGCTGGATCGGCGCTCGCGTTGGGTGGACAGGTCGAAATGGAGCAGGGGGTGGATCCGAACCGACACGGGGAGGTGCATGAGGCGCCTCCCCCGCCGCCGGGCGCGCAGGACCCGGACGAAAAGCCCCACTGGTTGACGAACTCGAGCGTGACGTCCTTTGCGAGGAGCGTCCCGCCGTTGAGACAGATCCCTCCTCCGCCCGCGAAACCCGAGCCGTTGAAGTAATAGAACCCCGGATCGAAGACAGCGCCTGAAGCGAGGCCCGCCGACTTGAAAGTCGCCATCGTGAGCGACCACGTCGTCGCCACTGTGCTGGTCACGGTCTCGCTGGCCACGGCTGCCGGCAGATCGGTCCGATACTCGGAGCTGAACTGGTTTGCGGAGTCGTTCACCGTGTTGTTCCAACCGACTCCCGGCACGATGGCCTGGCCGGCCTGTGAGGCATAGGAGTCCGACGTGATAACCAGCTCGCCGGCGGCCGTGGTCGCGGCGCTTGTAGAGATCGTCGCGGTCAGCTGGTTGGTGCTCGCGGTGAATGTGCCTGTCTGGTCGAGCGGCGAGGCCGCGGCCACGTTGCGCCACTCCGACATCTGGGCGACGCTGTCGATCGTCGCGGGATTGATGGTGAAGGTGACGCTGTTGATTCCGCCCGGGTTGTTCGGGTAGTACCAGATCTCGCTCCGGCCCGCGGTGGCCTCGTTGACGAACGCCGCGGCCACCCACGGGGCCGGCGCGGAGTACTTGTTTGGAGTGGTGCCCGATCGAACCGTCGCCACCAGCAAGGTGTTCGGCTGGCTGGCGGCGGGGAGGGTAGCGGTCAAGAAGTGTTTCGCGGGACCGCTCTCCGGCCCCATCTGAACATTCGAGATGCCGTTGCTCAAGGTTCCGATGTTCAAGTAGCCGTAGCAGCTGGGCTTGAAGTGGTAGTAGCCGCCGGCGTCCTTGAGTGGAACCGGCCCCAGTCCGGTCCCGACGGTGGTTCCCCCGACGACGATGTTCGGGTAAACGCCGCCGGGTGTGCAGGCCGATCCACCCGATCCCTGCAGCGTGCCGATCGCGGCCGCGTCGGTGTTGGGATCGGGGGGCAGCAGCGTCGAGACCGGCGCCACCGGCTGTGGCGCCGTGCCGGCGGCGCACGGGTTCGGATTGATCGCCGCTCCTCCCGCCGAGAGATAGGCGCTCGTCCCAGCCGTCCCACATGCGATCGAGTTGTGACCGGAAACCTCGTAGCCGTCCGCACAAAGGGCGTTGCTCGAGCCCGAGCTCAAGCCTGCGGCGCACAACCCACCGCCGCCGACCCATGTCTGGCCACCGGCGTAGACGGAAATGTTGCCGAGATCCGAGTACGTGCCAGACGCGGCGTCGAAGCGCGTGTGGGCGTACACGGCGCACCCGCCGCTGCGCGTGATTGTGTTCTGCGCCATGACGCTGCCCGCCACGTTGAACTGACCACCGGTGCAGGAAAGCGACGTGGCCGTGATCGCGGCGGTGGATCCGGTGAGCTGCTGGGCGACCGCACGCGTCGTGACCGTGGTGTTGGTGGCTCCGAAGGTCGACCCAAAAGAGATGGGCAGCGACAGTGTGAGGATCACCTCGACCTGCTGCTGATGCGCGCGGTACGGGTAGTGGATGGTTTCGCTGAGACTGCCGAACGTGTCGGTCCCCGTGTAGGGCGTCGCGCATGTGCCGGCGGCTACGCCCGGCGTTCCCGTGCGCGTGCGTTGGGTCGCAACGAAGTTGTCTGCCTCGGTGATGACGGTGTTCGCCGAGCCGGCTGTACAACCGATTCCGATTTTTAGCGATGAGTCCAATGCGGCCTGGTCGGCGAGCTGCTGCAGCTGATTGCGCTGCCACTCGAACGATCCCACCAGCAACACCAGGGCCGCCGATCCGACCAGCGCAAGCAGCACCACGGCCACCAGCACGAGAACCTGGCCTCTCTGGCCCTGCTTTGGAGGTGTCATCAGAACTCGATCCGTGCCACGGACTGCGAGTCGAACGTGATGAGCGTGGGGATTCCCAGGAAGCGCGCCATGACCGGCTGCCACTGCAGCTTCAGATCGACCACGGCCAGCTGGTGGCCTGACGTGCGCACCGCGGCTCCATTGGTCGCGGCGCAGGTGGGACAGCTCCACCGCGGGTTCGGGTTGCCGGCCGTCGAATCCAGCTCATAGATGAAGACGTAAACCGTGTTGGGGTTCGCGCCCCCGGCCAGCGTGATGGTTCCGGGCTGCAGTGGATTCGCGTTGGCGGTGAACGTTCCGTAGGACGGCGCGGAGCTGATGGCGGTCGAATCCTGATAGTCGACTGTGATGCCAAGCGGGTCGAGCAGGTGAGCGCTGGTCGTCAGCGGCGTTTTCCCGCACGGGGTCCCGAGCGCGGTGCAGTCAGGAGGGAGGGTGTTCGATCCGCTGTAGTAGACGAGTGCCGATTGGCGGGCCAGGTCGCGCGAGGCGCCCTGCAGCATCGTGTACAAGAGCAGCCCGCGACCCATGTCGACGGTGGCTCCGATGATCAGCAGGACGACAGGAGCCACGAGGGCGAACTCGACCATGGCCTGGCCGAGCTTTGATCGACGAATCACCAGGACGTTGTCGAGCGGCTCGAACCCGTGATGGTGATGCCTCCGCCGAGGAGCCGGAGGTCGCTGAAGCCGTAGTACACATAGACATCGACCTCGGACTGGTAGAGGGTGGTGGTCGAGCCGGTGCAGTTGACGCTCGCTCCGCAGTACACCGCGATCACCGCCTGGCCCGGCACCGGCGCGGTGTAATCAGTACCCGCGACGAAGGGCGGCGCATGGTTCACCTGCGTCGGGCAGCTCACGTTCGACGTGACTGCCGCGAGGTCTGCGGTCACGAGGTTGCACATCGCCGCGAGGCCCGGTCCGTTGGTGTTGCCGGTCTTTCCGGCCGCGTATCTCGCCGCGTCGCGCGAGGCGTCGGACGCGGCGACCGCGAACGAGTAACCACGGCCGAGCTCGAGGGTGCCGGCGAGGAGCAAAGCCAGGATGGGGAGAGTGATGGCGAACTCGACGAGCGACTGGCCAAGGAGATGCCGAGACCTACCCATCGAGCTTGAGGTTGGAAAGCACGACCCTGGCGAGCTCTATGGCACCCCGCGCCACCATCGATGAGGTGTCGCGCTGCAGCACCAGTCCTCCGGCCAGGGTCGACTCCTCCGGCCTCGTGTCGTCGAACCCCACGACCACGGACATCTTTCGCCCGAGGATCGACTCCACGGCGGCGCGGTCCAACGGCTGCCGTGGCGATCTCTGATTGAGGACCAGCTCGATCCGGTTGTCAGGGACGTTCAGGATGTCGCGGAAAATCGCCAGGGCCCGACGCGCGTCAGTCATGGCCGCGATTTCCGGCGGCACGACAACCACAACGCATTCCGCCCTCTCGAGCACCGCGAGCGCGGCTTCGGCGAGGGAGGTGCCCAGGTCGGCGAGGACAACCTTCTGGCCGGTCACCACCACGTCAAGAACGCGGCCGGTGAGGTCTGCGGTCATCAGGTCCACCTCTTCGGGGCGCAGTGTGCCCGGCAGCACGGCCATTCCGGCGCGATGGTGGACGACATTGCCGAGCAGCACCTTCTCGAAATCGGCGACGGCGGCCTTGGATGCGCTTGCGATGGAGCCGGTCGCGACCAGGTCGGCGAAAAGCGCCGCGTGACCGAACGGCAACCCAAAGTCGATCAGCACTACCTGGCGCGCGAACTTGCGGGCCATGGCCGCAGCCGTGTTCACGGCGAGGGTGGTGGTGCCCGACCCGCCCTTGGCGGAATAAAACGCCACGATCGGGGCTGCGGTCCGGGCAGCCGTCTGCGTCTCGATCGCCTGTGCCTTGGAGAGCTCCTGCTCCCAGAGCTTGTCGAGTGCGAGCGTCACCTTCTACACATCCGCGCCCAGTCCGTCGAGCAAGCCGTCGCGGTCCAGCGTCAGCAAGACGGCGTCGGTGACGCCGTAGACGTTGGTCAGGTAGTGCTCGCCCGCCCGACGAGCGGGGAGGATGACCAGCTCGCCAGGCTCCGGCCGCCGGGTCAGGAGAACCTTGCCCGCCGAGTCGGCGATCGACTCCTCGACCTGGCCTGAGGCCAGGAAGAGCACGACATCGCCCCCCTGCCCGCCAACGCGGAGGGTGTCGCGGGCCGTCAGGCCGACCGGGCGCATCCGCCGGGCGAGCGCCCGCAGGGGGCCGTCGCCAAGGTCGGCGAAGACAGCCGACATCTGAAGGATCCGCATCCGCAGATGAACCGCGGACGGCGTCTCCTCGGCGGCGGGCCCGCTGGCGCTACCCACCTGGCGTACTCCTTCCTCCCGCGCCCGAGATAAGGTTTCAGGAACCTCACGGGCACTCAAAACGCCGATAATGTACCAACGTCCCCCCAGATCGACCCCCCACATCGCACTAATGGCTCGAGTTCTAGGCCGGCGGCCAGGGTCAGGGCGCGGGCGGCAAGCCGGTCCAAGCTCGCGGGACGGCTCGACGAGGCGCTCGCCACTGTCCTATCGGGTAATGCGGCCGCCCCACTCACCGTCAGCGTCGCCGAACTTCTCTCGGAGCCTGTCCCGACGGCCGATGTGATCACGGCCGCACTGGACAAACCGGAAACCGGCCTGTTGGGCCAGTGGCGCGTGCGGGAAACCTTTGTCCGTTCCGGGCTGCACGACCAGCTCCTGAACTCACTGGTCAACCCGGATACAGCATTGCGGGTAGCGGCCGCGCGCCTATGCGGCGCTCTGCGGATGACTGAGGCGGTGCAGTGGATCGGCGACCTCTTGCGGGATGGAAGTCCCGAGGTGCGAGACGCCGCCGTCCGCTCGCTGGGGCGGCTGGGCGGCGGCCGCGCGGTCGACGTGCTGGTCGGCGCAGCCGACCAGTTGCCGCTGTACCGGCTCGCTCCTGCCCTAGCCGCGGCGGCCTCCGATGTTCAGATCGAGGGCCTGATGCGCAAGCCGCCCAGCGAACGCGCGGCTGTCGCCACGGTGATGGCTTGCGGGTTGCGCCGGGACATCCTCCGGGTTCCTCCCCTGCTCGGCATCGCGCACGACCGCCGGTGGCCGAGGCAGGTCCGCATCGCCTCCTGCCACGCCCTCACCATGATCGGCGACCCCGCGTCGACGGGCGGTTTGCGGGGACTAGCCGACCGTGAACCCGACCCGGCGGTCAAAGCCGCCGCCGAGCGCGCCCACCGGCGGCTGATCCGCTCCGTGGGCAGGGGCTGGAAGTGAAGCTCTCCGAAAGGTTCGACCGGCGCTACCAGCAGGCCCCGGCCACGCCGGCGACACCCCCCATGGGAACGCCGGCGCAGCCGGCCGACGGATCGCCAAGCATCGCCCCGGTCGAGCGGCGCGCCGTCGCGCGCGAACCTGCCGTGCCGGTGACCCCGGAGACGCCGAGCCTGGCGCCCGTAAAGGCTGAGCAGACCGGGCTGTTGAGCCCGGCCCTGGCGGCGGCCAAGGCTCAGATCCACGCCGAGCTTCTGAGACGGCACGCGGCGGCAATCGACATCAACAACCGGGCCGGCATCAGGCGGCTGCTCACCCAGCTCACGGAAGACCACTTTCGAGCCAACCCGCCTCTGGGCCTGGTCACCGCGGCCGACAAAGAGCGGCTGGTGGAGATCCTCTTTGACGAGGTCATCGGGCTTGGTCCGCTGGAGTCGCTGCTGCGTGACACGGAGATCAGCGAGATCATGGTCAACCGACCTGAGCAGATCTTCGTCGAGCGGCACGGCAAGATCGAGCTCACGAACCTTGCGTTCGAGGACGAGGGCAGCCTCCGCCGCGTGATCGACCGCATCGTGTCC
>VBKD01000203.1 GCA_005888075.1 Chloroflexota bacterium | reverse complement strand
GGATGAGCTGAGTCACCAGGCCGAGGTTGGAGGTCCGGTTGCGAAACAGGCTTGGCGAAACGAGCGGGTCCCGGTGAGCGCGCTGCGCCCTCAGCGCGTGCCAGAAATAGACCGCGATGATGAGGGCGCCGATCGCGACAAAGAGCCAGACCGGGGATATCCCGCCCTTCCCGATCACGACTGATCCGCCGATGGTGAAGTCCTTCGTCGCCTTGAACCATCCGTACGTTCCGGACTGCAGGACGCCGAAGACGATGAAGAACAGGCCGGCGGCGCCAAGTACCGCTCCAAGCAGGTCGAAGCGCGGGGGTTTGGTTTCGGTGGGCCGATCCCTGATGCGCCGGCTCAGGACGATGATGCCGGCGACGGCGAGGACCTGCAGCGTGAATGAAGCCCTCCAGCTCACGGTGCTTGTCACAAGGCCTCCGATCAACGGCCCCGTCGCGGACCCGACCCCGGCTGCGGCGCTGATCACGGCAAGCCCTTTGGCGCGGGCGGCCAGGTTCGGCGCGTACACAGTGACCAGGATGTAGATCGGCGGGATCATCAACGCCGAGCCGATGCCCTGAAGAAGGGAGTAGCCCACGATCAGGACCCCGAGGCCAGGCGCCAGGATGGCGACCAGCGCACCGATCCCGTACACCAGCAGCCCCAGCCGGAAGCAGACGCGGCGGCCCCAGATGTCCGAGAGCTTGCTGCCCGGGATCATCAGCGCCGCCATCGTCAGGGTGAAGAGCGTGATCGCGGTCTGCACGCCGATCACGGTGGTGCTGAGGTCTTTGGCGATCGCGGTGACCGCGACGTTCATGTTCGTGGCGGCGTAGGAGGCGATGAACTGGGCCGCCGCGAGCGGCAGCAACATCGACCGAGGATCCACGGCGGCCAGCGGCGACGAGCTGTCGATGGTTCCTTCGACCGGGGTCGCCCTAGATGACATCACGCGCGAGCGAGCAAGTCATGCAGTGGCCTCCGCCGAGTCTCTTGCCGAGCTCGAAGCCAAGGGAAGGCCGAAGCCAGCGTTGCGGCGCTGCAGAAAATGCTCAACCCTCGCCATTTCGGCTCTCGCTTCGCTTCCGCGAGGACGTTGCGTCCGAACCGGCCTTGGCGGGCCTGGACATAGCTCTCGGTCAGCCCGGTGTCAGGCTTGACGGCCTTCGGGGTGGTGGTCTCGGGGCTCATGGCGCAATTGCACGCGATGGATGCGTAACCCGGCGGACGTGGTGAGCACGGTCTAGACAGAAACGTGAGCGGAAGGTGCCCGATCAGGACTTGTCTAAGCCTTCGCCGTCGACGCGAGGCGACATGAGTGGCGCCACATAACATCTCAGTAGTTGCCAGCGGCTATGGGTCAGGTCGAGCGACCTGGCTGCAGGAGGTGCACATTGAGCGAAAAGGAAAGCAAGAACGTCGTCCTGGCGATCTTCAATGGCGAGCCTGCCGCGGATGCGGCGGTCGCGCAGCTGAAGGCGTGGGACAAGTCCGACGACAGGGTGAAGCTGGGCGCGATGGGCGCGCTCGTCCTGGATGACAACGGCAGCGTCAAGACGCACAAGATGGGGTCGAGAAGCATCGCCAAGGGCGGCGGGATCGGCCTGGTCCTGGCGCTGATGACACCCGTCGGAGTGCCCGCCGCGGTTGTCGGTGGAGGCGTACTGGGCGCACTGCATCGCAAGGGACTCGGCCTGACCGACAGGGATAGAGACCGCATCGGCGCCAAGCTCTTCGACGGCAAGGCGGCCGTTGGCGTGCTCGCCAAGGAAGGCCAGGGAGAATTGATCGCGACCAAGCTGATCGAGCTCGGCGGCGAACCCGAGGTGCATGCCGTCTCGGACGCGGCGCTGAAGCAAGCAGCAAAGGAAGTGCCAAGCTCGGCCTGATCGCGCCGAGCTGCCGCGACGCCTGGCGTATTGACGCGCTACCCGACGCTGACAAGCCGTCAGCGTCAGGATGCGCCGGGCGTGCCCCTCGCCCTTTTAGGTCGACAGGATGATTTGCTTCTGGGCTGCGAACTCGGCTTCTGTAAGTACTCCCTGGTCCTTGAGCTCGGCCAGCTGCTTCAGCGCCGTGTACTTGTCCGGCGGTGCGGCCGCCGGTGGAGGGGGCGGTGCCTGCTGCTCATACGCCTGCTGGTCCTGAGCGGCCCAGCGGCCGGCCTGCCGCCGGGAGACCCGGTTGGACACCGCGGTTGCGGTGCCGGCGATCATTGCGGTGCGGGCGACCCCCCGCATCAGTCCTGGCATGTGTTCTTCTCCTTATCTATGAGGCAGCCTGCGCCCCCTCATCTATGAAGCAGCCTGCGCTCCCTCGGCCGCTTCCAGTGAAGCGAGCAGCGCCTGCACGGGGATGCGGCCGCCGGCCACCAACTCGGCGCCGCCGCGCCGCAGAGCCGTGGCGAGCGGAGCAGCCCAGCGGTTCTCGTACACAATCAGGCCGGCGATGCTGCCGGGCTCGATGACATGCGCCGCCGCGTCAATGTCCTTCTGGTCGAGAAGGCCGGACGATGCCCCGTCGAAGACGGCGAGCTGCATGACGTCCTCGCCGCTGAGGCCCGTTAAGTCGATCCGCACGATTGAACCGTTCGGCAGCTTCCGGATGAATAACAGGTCGAAGATGCGCACAATTCCGCGAGCGGCGAGATCGACGAGCAGGGGCAAGCCCTCGCCGCTCATCCGTCCATGTGGAAACTCGATGACCAGATAGTCGATCGGGCCCATCTCGTCGATATCGCTTCTCATTCACACCACCTCCTTTGCCATATTCCGCAACGCTGCGCTCAGCGGACGCGGGACACGGTCTGACAGCTATCGAGATTCAGAACGACCGCCTCGGCGCTTCCTCACT
>VBKD01000005.1 GCA_005888075.1 Chloroflexota bacterium | reverse complement strand
CGCTGCTCGGCCACCGCGCGGGCCGCTCCCGCCGTGTCGTGAAACGTGACGGGACGGATCTGTCGCGAATGCAGATACTTCTCGCACTGCGCCAGAGCCTGCGGGTGAGACAGCGCGCGCTCCACAGGACCCGGCCAGCCCAGGAGGCAGTGCCGGACCGGCTGGATATGCTCACGCACCACGCGCAGGCCGGGAAGCTCCCACAACAGGTCTGACACTTCCTGCACGACGCCGGCGCTGCTGTTTTCCACCGGAAGGACCGCGGCGTCGACCGCTCCCATCGTCAGAGCGTCAAACGTCAGCCGAAACGTGGCATAGCCGACCGATTCCGCGCCGGAAAACAGCGAGGAGACCGCCTCGTCCGAGTAGGCGCCCGGCTCTCCCTGGTAGGCGACTTTCACCCGAAGATCAGATGTCGGAGCGTGTCCGCGACGTGGTTGTGATCGTTCAGCTGATCTGTCACCGGCGGATGACCATTGCCTTCGTGACCGTTGCCGTTGCCCTCGGCGATCGCGGCGATCTTGCGGAGGTCCTCGTCAGTGATCTCCTTCTTCGTGTCAGCAACTTGGAGGAAACGCTGCCATGCGATGTCGGCCTTTGCCTCGGTCAGCTCGATGCCCAGACGAGTCAGGCGGTGACGGAACGCGTGGCGTCCCGACCGAGCGGTCAGGACGATGCGTGAGTCCGAGAGGCCGACGTCCTCGGGCTTCATGATCTCGTAATTCAGGCGATCCTTCAGAACGCCGTCCTGATGGATGCCGGAGGCGTGAGCGAACGCGTTCGCCCCGACCACTGCCTTGTTCGGCTGCACTGGAGTTCCAGTGAGCTCGGCGACCAGGCGCGACGTGCGCGTGATCTCGGTCGTGTCGATTCCGCACTCGAGTCCCAGCTTCGACTGGCGCACCTTGAGCAGCATCACGATCTCTTCCAGGGACGTGTTGCCGGCGCGCTCTCCAATCCCATTGATCGTGCATTCCACGCGACGGGCTCCGGCGGAAATCGCGGCCAGCGTGTTCCCAACCGCCAGTCCCAGGTCGTTGTGGCAGTGCACCGAGAACAGAGCCTTCTCGCTCCCGCGCGCTCCCGTGATGACGCGCCGCACGATCTCGCCGAATTCCGACGGCAGGCAGTATCCGGTGGTGTCCGGGATGTTGATCACATTGGCCCCGGCGGCGATCATCGTCTCCACCGTTTCGATCAGGTAGTCGATGTCTGCACGCCCGGCGTCTTCCGGCGAATACTCGACGTTCTCGCACAGCGAGCGCGCGTAGGACACCATCTCCGCGCCGCGCTTGATGACCTGCTCGCGCGTCATGCCGAGCTTGCGTTCGATGTGTACGTCGGAGACCGAGAGCACGATGTGGATCTGCGGCGACTCGGCTTCTTTGATCGCACCCCAGACCGCGTCGATGTCTTCCTGCACGGCGCGGGCCAGCGCGGTCACGGTCGCGCCGCGGATCTCGCGCGCGATGCGGCGGCAGGCTTCGAAGTCGCCCGGTGACGAGATGGGAAACCCGGCCTCGATCACGTCAACGCCAAGCTTTTCGAGCTGGCGGGCAATGCGGAGCTTGGAGTTCGGGTCCAGGTGGAAGCCTGGCGACTGTTCGCCGTCACGCAGGGTCGTGTCGAAGATGAATACTCTGTCCGGGGATCTCTCGGTCATTTTTCTACAGGCTCCAACCAGGTCATCATCGAACGCAGCTCGCGCCCGACTTTCTCGACGGGGTGTTCCGTTTCCTTCTCCCGCATCGCAGTGAACTTCTCGCGGCCGTTTGAGTTCTCATCCAGCCAGTGCTCCGCGAAGCTGCCGTCCTGGATCTCACGCAGCACCTGCCGCATGTTTTCGCGCACGTGGTCGTCGATGACGCGTGGGCCGGAGACGTAGTCGCCGTACTCGGCCGTGTCGGAGACCGAGTACCGCATGAAGCCCAGGCCACCGCGATACATGAGATCGACGATCAGCTTCAGCTCGTGCAGCACCTCGAAGTACGCCAGCTCAGGCTGATACCCGGCCTCGACCAGCGTCTCGAAGCCCGTCTTGACCAGCGACGCCACGCCGCCGCACAGAACCGCCTGCTCGCCGAAGAGGTCCGTCTCGGTCTCTTCCTTGAAGGTGGTTTCCAGGATCCCTGCTCGGCCCGCGCCGAGCGAGCGGGCATACGCCAGGGCGCGTCCCCAGGCGCGCCCGGTCGAGTCTTGGTGGACCGCGATCAGCGCGGGGACACCCTGGCCCTGCACGTACGTGCTGCGAACGAGGTGGCCTGGACCCTTCGGGGCGATCATCGCGACGTCGATGTCCTGCCTGGGTTTGATTTGGGCGAAATGGATCGCGAAGCCATGGGCGAACATCAGCATCGAGCGGGGCTGCAGGTTCTTTTCGATCGACTCGCGAAACAGCTTGCCCTGGCCCGCGTCCGGCGTCAGCACCATGACGACCGAAGCCTCTGACACCGCCTCTGGAACGGGGACCGCGCGCAGTCCGTCAGCCTCAACCCGCTCGACCGACTTGCTCCCGGGATACAGGCCGACGCGAACGTCTTCGCCGCTGTCTCGCAGGTTCAGCGCGTGCGCACGCCCCTGGCTGCCGTAGCCGATGACCGCGACGGGCTCGCCAAGGTTCGGCGGGCAGTCTGCGTCGTAATGGATCTTCATGCGGTTCTCCTCATGACGACCGGCCCCGAGCGAGCGACATCAACGACTCCGTGTCGCATCAGCTCGTTGACGAAGTCGCCGACATCCTTGCCTTCTCCCGCGAACTCGACCGTGGTGCCGTCCGCGCCGGTGTCGAGCACCTTTGCGCCCCTCTCGACGAGGCCGGCGACCTGAAACGACTTGACCTTGGCGACGACCAGCTCACGGCTGTGGACGTCATCGCTCGTCACGTCTTCGACCTCGATCACCTCGACCACACGCTCCAACTGCTTGCGGACCTGGTCGGCCTCGGCGTGACCGGCGTCGACGGTGAGGGTCATCCGCGAGCGGCCTGCCTCACGGCTGGGGCCCACCGAGATGGACCGGACGTGGAAGCCCTTGCGCCGGATGAGCCCGGAAATCTTGCTGAGCGTGTTGGGGCCGTCCTCGACCAGCACGGAAAGCACCCGGACTCGGTTTGTCACCTCCCGGCTCGCCGGGGAGGTCGCCGGCGCAGCCGGCGGGTGAGGGGATTCGATCATCAGTTAGGTGCCTCCCAGAAGTCATTCAAGCTCTTGCCCAGCGGGACGATCGGATAGACGTTGGCCTCTGGGTCGATGCGGAAGTCGATGAGAAACGGGCCCTTGGTCTTCTCCGCGGTGTCCATCGCGGGTCCGACCTCTTCGAGCTTGTCGACTCGAATTGCCGGCATGCCGTAGGCCTCGGAGAGCTTCACGAAGTCCGGCATATGGGTGAGATCCGAGTGCGAGCGAACGCCACCGTAGAAGTCGTCCTGGAACTGGCGGACCATGCCAAGCGAGAAGTTGTTGAGCAGGACGATCTTGACGTCCAGCTGATGCTCGACCGCGACGGACAGCTCCTGCGCCGTCATCACGAAACCACCCTCGCCCGCGACACACCACACCGCCTTGTCGGGTCGCGCGAACTTGGCGCCTATCGCGGCCGGAAGCGCAAAGCCCATCGTGCCCGCGCCGCCGGAGTTGATGAACAGGCCAGGCTGGTCGTAGTTCCACCACAGCGCCGCCCAGATCTGGTTCTGGCCCACGTCGGCGACCACGATCGCCTCGTTCCGCGCGCGTCTGTACATGTCGATGAGCACGTCCTGTGGCTGGAGCCGGCCGTTCGAGTGCGAGTCGTTGGAGCGCGTGTACTTCAGCGGGTGCTCCTCGCGCCAAGCGTCGATCTGCGCGAGCCACTGACCGCGGCCCGCATCCAGGGTCCCGATTTGGGGTGTCATGGCTTCGAGGGCGTTGCGCGCGTCGGCGACCAGTTCGATGTGCGGCCGAACGTTCTTGCCCATCTCGGAACCGTCGATGTCGATGTGGATGAAGGTCTTGACCTTCGGCGCAAAGTCGGCGAGGCGGGCGGTCACGCGGTCGTCGACCCGCATCCCGACCATCATCAGCACGTCTGCGTTCTGCACCGCCTTGAGGTTCCAGCCGGTCCCCATGAAGCCCGTCATGTGCAGCGACAGGGGATGGTTGACCGGGAACGCGCCGATGCCGAGCAGGGTCGTGCCGACCGGCGCACCCGCCTTCTCGGCGAACTCCTTGAGCTCCTTCTCGGCCCGGCTGAGCAGGACGCCGTGACCCGCCAGGATCACCGGACGCTCGGCGCCGGCAATTGCCTGCGCCGCCTCGCCGGCGCGGTTGAGATCGACGTGGCCGTTCAGCTGGTAGCCCGGGATCTCGAGGCGGTCGGGCGTGACGCGCTCCGCGTCGGCCTGCTGCACGTCCTTGCAGATGTCGATCAGCACCGGGCCGGGGCGGCCGGTGGTCGCGATGTGGAAGGCCTCGTGGATGACGCGAGGGAGGTCGTCGATGCTCGTGACCAGGTAGCTGTGCTTGGTCACCGAGCTCGTGGCGCCGATGACGTCCGACTCCTGGAAGGCATCCCGACCGACCTGCGTACTGGCGACCTGGCCGGTGATGGCGATCATCGGGACCGAGTCCATGTAGGCGGTGCAGAGCCCGGTCACCAGGTTCAGCGCACCGGGACCTGAGGTGGCGAAAACGACAGCCGGCTTGCCGCAGGCGCGGGCGTAGCCGTCCGCCATGTGCGCCGCTCCCTGCTCGTGCCGGACCAGGATGTGCTTGAGCTTGGGATGCTCGTGAAGGTGCTGGTAGATGGGCAGGTTGGCGCCGCCCGGATAGCCGAAGATGTATTCGACTCCCTCGCGCTCCAGCGCCTCCAGGATCATGTCCGCTCCGGTCAACTTGGTTTCGTCACTCCCTTTGAAAATGAAGAAGCCCCCACCTTTCGGTCGGGGGCTTTTGCGATCTACTCTGTGGTCTGGGTTAGTTCGCGCGCGCCCCCGTTCGTCCGAAGCCAATAAGGCCCAGGAGTCCAAGGAGGAGTACGAGGGTCCGCGCGGACGTTGCCATTGCTTTGTGCATGTTAACGAGCGTGACCCGGGTTCTGGTTGTACCTCACACACAAATTTGGCAGCGTCAGCCGAGCGTAATGTTGTCGTTCCCAATGGCCAAGACACTCGCGCGGAAGCTGTGGGACACACACATAGTCCGATCAGCTGAAGGCGAACCGGACCTGCTGTACGTCGACCTGCACCTGATCCACGAGGTCACCTCGCCGCAGGCCTTCGAGGGCTTGCGACTCTCCGGAAGGCGGGTTCGGAGGCCGGACCTGACGGTGGCGACCATGGACCACAACGTGCCGACACGTGGTGGCGTGCGAGCCGCCGACGAGCTGTCGCGGAAGCAGATGGAGGTGCTGGCTGAGAACTGCAAGCAAGAGGGCATCCCGCTCTACCAGATAGGCAGCTCGCGGCAGGGCATTGTCCACGTGATCGGGCCGGAGCTGGGACTGACGCAGCCGGGCCTGCTCATCGTCTGCGGCGACTCACACACCTCCACCCACGGCGCGTTCGGCGCGCTGGCATTCGGCATCGGTACTTCAGAGGTCGAGCTTGTGCTCGCCACACAGTGCCTGCCGCAGAAGCTTGGCGGCAACTTCGCCGTGACAGTCGACGGCGAGCTGCCGATCGGGGTTACGGCGAAGGATGTTGTGCTGGGTGTGATCGCCCGAACCGGCACCTCCGGCGGCCAGGGTCACCTGGTCGAGTACCGCGGATCGACCATCCGCGGCCTATCGATGGAAGGCCGCATGACCATCTGCAACATGTCGATCGAATGGGGCGCCAAGGCCGGCATGGTCGCTCCGGACGACACCACTTTTGCCTACCTCGAGGGGCGGCCGCACGCGCCGAAGGGCGCAGCGTGGGAGGCGGCTCTCGACGACTGGCGTTCGCTGCCAACTGATGACGGAGCGATTTTCGACCACGAGATGACCATCGACGCTCGCCGGCTCGAACCGCACGTCACCTGGGGTACCAACCCAGGGCAGGTGGTGCCGGTCACCGGTCGGGTGCCATCGCCGCGTTCGGAGACCGATGAGCGAGCGCTGCGCTACATGGATCTGAAACCTGGCGTCGCCGTCTCAGACATAGCGATCGACCGGGTTTTCATCGGCTCCTGCACCAACGCACGGCTGGAAGACCTGCGAGCCGCGGCGCTCGTGATCGAGGGCCACAAGGTCCATCCGAAGGTTCGGGCCATGGTCGTGCCTGGCTCGACCTCGGTGAAACGCGCGGCCGAGAACGAAGGGCTCGACCTGATCTTCAAGGCGGCCGGCTTCGAGTGGCGCAACGCGGGCTGCTCGATGTGCCTGGGCATGAACCCGGACATCCTCGCTCCCGGTGAACGGTGCGCTTCGACCTCGAATCGGAACTTTGAAGGCCGCCAGGGATCGGGGGGCCGGACGCATCTGATGAGCCCACCCATGGCGGCCGCTGCCGCGATCACGGGCCACCTGGTCGACGTACGGGAGATGTTGTAAGTCCGGATGGAACCGGTAAGACAGGTCTCGGGACGGATGGCGCCGCTGGACCGCGCCGACGTGGACACCGACCAGATCATCCCGAAGCAATTCCTGAAGCGGATCGAGCGGACCGGGTACGGCCCCTTCCTTTTCTATGACTGGCGCGCGGAGGGTGACTTCGTGCTGGACCGGCCTGAGTACCAGGGCGCGTCGGTGCTCCTGGCAGGCGCGAACTTTGGTTGCGGTTCCTCGCGCGAGCACGCGCCGTGGGCGCTGCGCGATGCAGGCTTCAAGGCCATCATCGCGCCGAGCTTCGCTGACATCTTCCGCGGCAACTGCTTCAAGACGGGGTTGCTGCCCGTGACCCTGCCCGACGGTCAGGTGCGGCACCTCATCGACCTGGTTTCTGAGGAGCCGACCGCCGCAATCACGGTCGACCTCGAGGCCCAAGAGGTCCGAGGCGATGGCTTCGCTTACCGGTTTGAGATCGACCAGTTCGCTCGCGACTGCTTGCTCAACGGATTGGACGAGATCGCCCTGGTCGAGCGCCACGCCTCAGACATCGACGGGTACGAGAGCCGGCGAGTGGCATGGCTCCCAGTGGTGAGGTAGCGCGGGACAGGCAATAGATGGAAGCAGTCACCTCCCCACTTGCTGGGGAGGTCGGCGGCGAAGCCGCCGGGTGGGGACTTGCTCGTACTCAAAAGGAACGGAGCAGTCACCTCCCCACTTGCTGGGGAGGAGGTGTCCCACCTACGGCTTGAGCATTGCTCCTTCCGAGGCCGAGCCCACGAGGTACGCGTAGCGCGCGAGCACGCCGTGCCGGTAATGCGGTTCCGGCGGGGACCACTCCTTCAGACGGCCCTCGATGTCGACGTCGACCACCCCGAGCTTCCGGCTGTCTACGTCGATCTCGATGATGTCTCCATCCCGTAACGCCGCAAGCGGGCCGCCGACCGCGGCTTCGGGGGCGACGTGACCGATCATCAGGCCGCGGGTCGCGCCTGAGAACCGGCCGTCTGTGACCATCGCGACGGAATCGCCGAGTCCTTCGCCGACGATGGCCGCTGTCACCTGCAGCATCTCGCGCATCCCAGGCCCGCCGCGCGGCCCTTCATACCGGATGACCACCGTATCGCCGGGCTTGATCCGGCCGGCGTAGACGGCGGCAAACGCGTCCTCCTCGCGGTTGAAGACGCGCGCCGGCCCGCGATGGGTCGTTGGAGTGTGATGCGTGATCTTGACCACCGAGCCTTCGGGCGAAAGGTTGCCGCGGAGGATCACCAGGCCACCCTCGTCGCGCAGCGCCTTGGACAGCGGCATCACGACCTCCTGTCCCGCCGTCTCCGTCACGCCTTCGCACTCCTCGCCCAGCGTTCGCCCGGTGACGGTCAGCGCGTCACCGTCTATGTAGCCGCCTTCGATCAGCCTCTGTGTGAGCAGCGCGATCCCTCCCGCCCGGTACAGCTCGACGGCCGCGAACCGGCCGCCCGGCTTGAGGTCGCATAGCAGCGGCGTGCGCCGGCTGATGCGGTCGATGTCATCGATCGCGAGGTCGACCCCCACCTCGCGCGCCAGCGCGAGCAGATGCAGCACCGCGTTGGTGGAGCCGCCGCTCGCGGCGACGGCGGCGATCGCGTTGTCGAAGGCCCGACGGGTCAGGATCTTCGACGGCCTGCGGTCGTTCTCCAGGACGTCCAGCGCGAGGCGGCCGATCCGCTCCGCGGCCCGATGCTTCTCCGGGTCGGTCGCCGGGATGGCGTTGAAACCGACCGGCGAAAGGCCGATGACCTCGAACATCATCGACATCGTGTTCGCGGTGTACTGGCCGCCACATGCGCCCGCTCCCGGGCACGCGACCAGCTCGAGCTCGTGCAGGTCCGCGTCCGTCATCTTGCCGGCGGCGGCCGCGCCGATCGCTTCGTAAACGTCGCCGACCGCAACCTGGCGACCTCGAAAAGATCCCGGCATGATCGATCCGCCGTAAAGAACGATTCCGGGGCGGTCGACGCGAACCAGCGCCATCGCCGAACCGGGCGTTGTCTTGTCGCAGGCCGCGAGACAGACCAGCGCGTCGAACATGTGCCCGCGCGTGACGAGCTCGATCGAGTCCGCGACGACCTCGCGACTCACCAACGAGGTCTTCATGCCCTCGCTGCCCATCGTGATTCCATCCGAGATGGCGATCGTGTTGAACTCCATTGGGTTGGCACCCGCGGCGCGGATGCCCGCCTTCAGCGGAACCGCCAGATCGCGCAGGCCGAAATTGCACGGCATGGTTTCGGTCCAGCAGTTCGAGACTCCGATGAAGGGCTTGTCGATGTCCTCGGGTGACAGGCCGATCGCGTAAAGAAAGGATCGCGCGGCCGCGCGATCGCGTCCTTGATAAAGGGTTCTGCTCGGCAGCTCTCGTGGCGCCATGCGCGAATTAGCTTAGGGCGTTCTCGAGATCGGCAATCAGGTCCGCCACGTCCTCGACGCCAATCGATAGGCGGATCAATCCATCACCGACACCGGCGCGTTTGCGCTCCGCGGGCGGCATGGAAGCGTGCGTCATCAGCGCTGGATGCTCCGCGAGAGACTCGACCGCGCCCAATGATTCGGCCAGCGCGAAGATCTTCAAGCGCCCCAGAGTGCGCAGCGCGGTCGCTTCGTCGGCGACCTCGAAGCTGACCATCCCGCCGAACATTCGCATCTGACGCGCGGCCACCGCGCGGTTGGGATGCCCATCCAGGCCCGGATAGTGAACCCGTTTGACCGCGGGGTTGGACTGCAGCGCGGTCGCCAGCTCCATCGCATTCTGGCTTTGGCGCTCGACGCGCAGCGCCAGGGTCTTGATGCCCCGCAGCAGCAGCCAGCAATCGAACGGTGAGGGCACGGCGCCGATCGCGTTTTGATGGAACCGGAGCTGGCGCTCGAGCTCGTCGTTGTTGGTCATGATCGCGCCGCCGACGACATCGCTGTGACCGCCGATGTATTTCGTGGTGCTGTGCACCACGAAGTCCGCGCCCAGGTGAAGCGGCTGCTGCAGAAAGGGAGTGGCGAAAGTGTTGTCCACGCACACCATCGCGCCGCGGCTGTGCGCCACCTCGCTCACGGCGTCGATGTCGACCACCCGCAGCAGCGGGTTGGTCGGCGACTCGAGCCACACCAGGCGGGTCGCCG
>VBKD01000202.1 GCA_005888075.1 Chloroflexota bacterium | reverse complement strand
GTGAACGAGCGCCACACGGTCTTGGTCACGCCACTCGAGGGGCAGAGTTTTGAGCCAGGCCACGCGCTCGGCCCCGAGCCAGCTCGTGGTCACCGCCGCGATCGCTTCGAACGTGCGGATGGTGTTCTCCGGCAGAGTCTCGGGAATGGCCCAGAGGGCCTGGTCGGTGTTGCCGACCACGCCAGGCCAGCCCAGCTCGCGGATCCGGTCGATGCACTCCGCGGGCTGAGGTCCGTTGAACGCCAGGTCGCCGCCGTGAACCACGAGGTCGGGCCGGACCGTGGCGAGGTCCTCGAGCACGGCATCGAGCGCGTCGAGGTTGCCGTGCACGTCGGAGACGATCGCGATGTTCACTCGTACTTGATCGCCTCGAAAAGCGTCCCGCATTTGCGGCATCTGTATTGCATGGTCATGGCCTGAGTCCCGAAGAGAGAGATGACCTCGGCGTCCTCGGACCGACAGTGGGGGCAACGGGGGGTGCGCCTCGTCCCCACCATGTGGGCAGGGTGGCCCGGCTCGCTCGGCGAGCCCGGCCGGGTAGGGCCGATTGGTTCAGGCTTTCGGGACGGCACTTGGCGCGTACTTCTTCTCCTCGAGGCCACGCAGCATGGCGAAAGTGCTCTGGTCGATCGCGCCCGGCGCGCTCCGGCGCCGGATGGCATCCCATTGCTTCCAATCAATCGAAAGCTTTGGCGCCTTCATCTCCAGTTGCTCTTCGAGCCTGACGAGCAGCTCCGCAGGGCCCATGCTCAGCCGGCCATCGCGATGCAGCGACGCCACCTCACCATCCGCGGGTCCGAACCATTCGACTGCCTCCTGCCAGGCGCGGTTGAGGGGCACAGCATCAATCCCCGAGCGGAGCCAGCTCCGGCCGTGGAGGAAGTGGTAGCGCTCCTCCATGAGCATCTTGCGCAGGCGGTGCTGCAGCACCTCGACGGACCCACTTACGCACGACTCGACCATCACGGTGAACGCAGTGTCGAGAATGGCGTTGGCGGCTACGAACTGCGCCCACTCGCTCCAGGGCTCGTCGAAGTAGGGGAGCGCGCGCAGGCTCGCGGGATCGGTTTCCCGCTCCGGACCGCGCGGGTCGGCGCCGAGGGGCTCGAGGCATCCATACAGGACGCGGCTGTGACCGAGGTCGTCGAGGCCCATCGCGGCCGCGGCGATGTCGGCTTCTAAGGAGGGCGCTCGCGTCGCCCACTCCGCATAACGCAAGCCGAGCATCTGCTTGTTGTCGGCGATACTCAGGACGAGGTCGGAGAGACTCAATTCTCTCCGGGCTGCCAGAGCGCAATGACGTTCTCCTTGCGCACGATTGCCATCTCACACCAGCGCTCCTCGTCGTAGGTCGCGCGCGCGTACGCCATCGCAAGATCGTCGTCAGGAGCGACAACGCTGCCGACTTGATGCAGCGGTTCGCCGCGCGTCTTGCGCGCAAAGACTTCGTACTCGACGGCATCGCCGCTGACTCGCTTGTAGGTCATCAGACCGCCAGTCCCCACGCCTCGAGCGCGTCGCGCCCGGCCTGAGTCATTCGGGCCGCCGTCCAGGGCGGATCCCACACCACGTTGACGCGGACCTCGTTCACGCCAGGCTCACGCAGGAGCCGCTCGCGCACGTCATCGAGGATGAAGTCCGATGCGGGGCAGCCCATGGCGGTGAAGGTGAGGTCCACGGCGACCACGCCATCCTCTTCAGTGATGGCATAGATCACGCCCAGGTCGACGAGGTTCACCGGCATCTCCGGATCCTGGACTTCCGACAAAGCGGCCCATAACCGCTTCGTCATGACTCTTTGCGGTGAGTCTTTCTGAAGTTGTGGAACTCTTCCTGAAACATCTCGACCATCTCGATGTTGCGAGGGCCGCGCTCGCGCCAGCGGACAAGCACGTCGTCCCAGGTGATCGGTTGACTGAAGTCCCACCGCTTCGCCTCGGCGTCGAACTCGCACGGGAACGGATAGTCGAGCTCCCACACGTCCTTGCCGTCGCGCGTCTCCCTGTGCGCCGGCACCTTGACACCGATCTCTTCGCAGTACGGAACCACGGTCGACAGCCACCACTGGCGCAGCTGGTCGTTGGTCAGTCCCTTGAGGCGGTACTCGAGCTGGGTCGAGTGCATCTTCTTCGAGTCCGGCAGGCCGAACCATTCCACGCTGAGAGGGAACATCCAGTCCACCGCGCGCTGCAGCTCATCTTTGGCGGCGCCACCACCGGCGCTGATGCGCTTCATCCACGTACGCCCGTTGCGGAGGTGAAAGTTCTCCTCGAGCATCACCTTGTTGAGCCCGCGCTTCCATGGCCCATATGAGCATTTGTCGTGAATGTCACCAAGCAGGCAGAAGCCGGCCTGGTCGTAAAAGGCGTTGGCCACGATGAGCTCAGTCCAGCTGTCTAGAGGAACGTCAAACGCGTAGGGGTAGCGGAAGCTCTTGGGGTCCCGGGTGAAGATGAGCTTCTCCTGGTCCTCGCCCAGCTCTTCCAGGATGTGGTACGCGATGTGGGCGTGCGCCAGCTCGTCCTGGATGATCGCGATTCCGGTCATGAATGCGTTGATCGAGGGCGCCCGCTTGGCGGCGAGGTAGTAGGCGGGTGCGGAGATGAGCTCGGTGTCGCCCGAGACGATGAGGGTGTGCTTGAGCTCCCGGAGGTACTCAGGCGTCATCTCCCGGGGGGACTCGATCAGCTCCCCAGACTTGATCATCTGGTCGAACTCAGCCGAACTCGCCATGGCACTCATTCTCTAGCAAACGGAGCCCGGTAGAATCTGGGTCTCCTCCAGGCGGTCTCTAGGCCGTGCCGCGGTGGCTATAGCTCAGCAGGCAGAGCACCAGATTGTGGATCTGGGTGTCGCGGGTTCAAATCCCGCTAGCCACCCGTCCTTGACCCGCGGTCATTCGGACCGCGACTGAATGCCACCGCCTTTGCGATGGGCTC
>VBKD01000004.1 GCA_005888075.1 Chloroflexota bacterium | reverse complement strand
CTGGTCCTGGGCGCGACCCCATTCCAGGTCGGACTGCTCAGCGCCCTCGAGTTCCTCGCCTTTCCGGTCCTTGGGTTGGTGGCCGGCGTCTACGCCGACCGGTTCCGCCGCATCCGGATCATGGCCGCCTGCGATGTGCTGCGGACCCTGATCTTCGGCAGCGTGCCGCTGGCGTGGGCCTTCGGCATTCTGAGCATGGAGCAGCTTTACATCGTCGCGCTGCTCACGGGAATCTGCACCGTCTTCTTCGACATCTCTTATCAGTCGTACCTGCCCGCGCTCGTCGGCCGCCGCGACCTGGTGGAGGGAAACTCGAAGCTTGAGGTCACGCGCTCGATCGCGCAGCTGTCGGGTCCGGCGTTGGCCGGCTTGCTCATCCAGCTGGTCGGCGCGACCCAGGCCATCCTGGTGGACGCGGCCTCCTATGTCGTGTCAGTCATCTCGCTCCTCTCCATCCGCAAGCCCGAGCCGGATCCCAGGCCAGCTGGCGCCGCTGGCAACTTCTGGCAAGAGCTTAGGGAGGGAGTCCAGGTGGTGCTCGGCAACCCAACTCTCTGGAAGATCGCCGGCTGCACCGCAACCTCCAACCTCGGCGGCAACATGATTTTCGCCGTCTATCTGATCTTCGCCTACCGCTACCTCCACCTCTCGCCCGCCACGGTCGGGCTCATCTTCGCCGCCGGCGCGGTGGGCGGACTGCTAGGTGCGCTGGCAGCCGGTTGGGTGGCTCGAGTGCTGGGTCTCGGCCTCACGCTGCTGGTCACGATCGTGCTGGGCGGCCTGGGCAATTTGATCGTGCCTCTGGCGCAATACGGTTTCGCCGTTCCTGTGCTGGTGATCGCGACCTTCGTCTTCTTCTTCGCCAACCCGATTTACAACATCAACCAGGTCAGCCTCCGACAGGCGATCACACCCGATCGAGTCCAGGGACGGATGAACGCGACGATGCGGACGATCGTCTGGGGCACTCTCCCGATCGGTTCATTCGCCGGCGGCATCCTCGGCACATACGCGGGGATTGTCCCGACGCTGTGGATCGGCGCCGCGATCGCGACGCTGGCCGGACTCTGGATCCTTGCCGGGCCGGTTCGATTGCGGGACCAGCCCGAGCCCGCGGCCCCCTAGAAGCGCCTTGCGGGCGGGAGGCGGCGTCCCAGCAGGACACGGCGCGCCTCCCACGCAGCCCGGACCCCGCCCCGTCAAGGATCCCCGGCCTTGAATCAACAGCCACCGGGCAGGTGAGCGACGAGGAGGAGAAGAGCGCCCACACCGCCCGGCGGCATGTCCAACAACTTACTGACCGCGCGCTCCGCTTTGTTCAGCCAGCCCACACGAAGCTCGACCCATGCACTTGGGCGCTTGGACCGTTGGGCACATGCACCATTGCATTTCTCAACATTCTCTGAGAAGCTGCCGCCTCGTATTCGGAGGGGATCGGCGGACGGTGGCGCCATGGACGCTGCGATCCGGTGTCAGGGAGGAAAGTCGGACTGGTGGTCAATTTCAGCCGCAAGGCTTACTCAGTCATCAGCGTGCTGTTGTTATGCGAGATCCTGGCTCAGTTCTATTTCATCGCGGCGCTCGCATTTCCTGCATGGCTGGCGGCCGATGACGAGAAGAGCGTCGCAACCGCCCTGGATGGGTCGGGTCTCTTCGCCGGCCTTCATGCGATCAATGGGACGTTAGTGATTCCCGTGACCATGATCGTCCTGGTCGGGCTGTCATTCGCTTCTCGCTACTCCTGGCGTACGACCGGCCTGACGGCTGTTCTATTGGGCTTGATGGTCATCCAGTTTTCGCTCGCGCTCGCCGGCTTTGCCAAGCTGGCTTTCGTGGCCGGCTTCCATGCAGTGAACGCGGTGGCACTGGTGGGCTATGCCCTCTGGACGGTGCGCCGCAACTGGGCGTTTGGCCGAAACGGACTTGTTACGTCAGCCCGCTCGGCCGGAAGGGTGAGGACGGGAGAGCAACCGGCATGAGCACGTTCCGCAAGGCATACAGCATCGTTGGAGCGCTCCTGATCCTCGAATACCTGGCTCAGTTCTACCTCATCGCGACGGCCCTCTTCACTCTGGGTCAGGCTTTTGACGGGCCTGACAGCCATCCCAGCTCGAAGGCGCTTTACGCGGCCTTCAAGAATGCCGACTCCATCGCCGCTCTCCACGTCATCAACGGCTACTTCGTCATCCCTGTCACGACTCTCGTGCTGATCGGCCTCGCCTTCGCCTCTCGGTATTCGTGGAAGACGACCGCACAGACATCCAGCCTGCTGGCGCTCTTGCTTCTGCAGATGGCGCTGGTCTGGTTGGCGATACCGGGGGTGACGGCGCTGCACGCCCTCAATGCCGTTGTCATCGTCGCCACCGGCAGCTGGATCGTGTGGAACCGTTGGGCCTGGCGAACCGAGGCGAAGCCCGCCGAAGCTCCGGCGCCGGTAGAAGAGCGGGTGCCCGTAGGCAGCGTCTCGTAGCGCTTAGCCCCGCCACGCCGGGTTAACAACCCGGGACTTGACAAAACGCCGTTCTCGGTGTTTATTGGGTCACAACCCGATAAACTCGGAGGTACAGAGATGTTAAGGACTTGGCTGCGGTGGATCGTTCTGGGCGGGCCGGCGCTTGTCTTGGTGGCCGCGCAGCCGGTTTACGCGGATACCGTGCCGTCGGCACCCGGGACCTCCGCGAACACCCAGCCCGCGACGGTCGCCGCAGGCAGCTCGGCGCAGCCAGGCAGCGGAGCGAGCGTCTCCACCGGCAAGGCAGCCGCCACGGACAGTGGCCAGAGCGGCAGCGTGTCGCACTGCGGAGTGACGGCCGGGGCAGGCAGCACCGGTTACGCCGCGCAGCCGGCCCAGGCCGGAACGTCGGGGACGTCCACCCCGACCGATTGCTCGGCCACCGCGGGCACGGGCACCAACCAGACGCAGCCGAGCGGCAACACAGCCGGCCGACAAGGCGCCACTACCGACGGCGCCGGCTTGAGCGGTGGCCAGGACAACGGGTCGGGCGCCAGCGCAACGGGATCGACGGGCGGACTGGGTAGCGCCGACTCGCCGGCCGCCCAGGACGGTGGAAGCGCCAGGACGCGCGCGCTGGATCTCTCCGCGCTCGGTTGGGGCGGCAATCTTGCGGCATCCGGCAACCCTTGGTTGGAATTGCTGGGCTGGTTGTTCGCCGGCCTGCTCCTGCTGGCACTCCTCTTCCTGTTCGTGATCCCCGTCGTGCGCCGGCGGCGCGAGCAGCAGCCACGAGCCGCGGCTTAGGTCACCTACCTCCCTTCCTGGCCCGGCCGGCGCTCCCCTAGCGCCGGACCGGGCTCATCTTTGGTGGAAATGGCAATTTCACTGGACGGCCAGCCGGAGGTGTACCTCTCCTTTTCGGGCGAGATCACTGCCGGTACGACCGAAACCCTGATTGCCATGCTTTCGGATTGCTGCAACCAGGGGGTTCAGCGGGCATACCTCATGCTTTCGACACCAGGCGGCTCGGTCATGCATGGCATGAACCTCTACAACGTCATGCGAGCGCTGCCCCTGGAGATCACGATGCACAACGTGGGCAACGTGGACTCCATCGGAAATGTCGTGTTTCTGGCCGGCGACAGGCGCTTTGCGTGCGAGCATTCGACATTCATGTTTCACGGCGTCGGATTTGACCTGGAAGCCAACCAGCGCCTGGAGGAGAAATTGCTTCGGGAGCGACTGGAAACGGTGCAGGCCGAACACAAGCGGATCGGCGCGGTCATCCGCGAGCGCTCGAAGCTCGACGAGGCCTCTGTTCAGGAGCTCTTCCTCCAGCAGCAGACCAAAGATGCGGAGTTCGCAGCCAGGTACGGGATCGTCGACGAAATCCGCGACGTGAACATCCCGACGGGGGCGCCGATCATCTCGCTGGATTCCAACCGGTCACTGGGTGAGCTGTCTGCGAGCAATCACGCCGCGATCAAGAGGCTTCTCCGCTGAGGACCGTCGCAATCAATCACCCGGTGGACGGACTTGCGGAGGTTGCGGTCGAAAGGCTCGAGGCCCCTATCGCCCGCCATGACCTCGACGCTCTATCCGAATTGCTCATCGACGCAGTCAACGGCAACGCCTCGATCGGTTTTCCAGCCGGGGTCTCGAAGACCGAGGCCGATGATTTCTGGGTCGGCGTGGAGGGAGACGTCGCGGCCGGCCGGGCAGTCCTGCTCGGCGCACGCCTGGACGGCAGGCTTGCCGCCACCGCGCAACTGCGGTTTCCTCCCTTTCCAAACGGCAGGAACCGAGCCGAGGTCGCCAAGGTCCTGGCGCATTCGTCGGTACGGCGTCGAGGGCTGGCGACTGCTCTGATGGGCGAGATCGAAAGAGCGGCGATGGAGGCCGGCCGCGGGCTGCTCTTCCTTGACACGGAGACCGGAAGCCCGGCGGAGCAGCTCTATGGCGGTCTGGGATGGACGCGGGCGGGCATGGTTCCGGACTTCGCTTACCGGCCGGACGGGGAGCTCCGTCCCACCTCCTTCTTCTACAAAATCCTGGACTGACGGCACAGCCGCCGCCGGTTTCGCCCGACTGCCGACATTCCGCCAGCGGTCCTGCTAACCGCTGCAAATTTACCTATGATTAACCGGCGAAAGTCTCGGGATTAAGGCTATCGCAAAGGGGTCAGGCTTCCATTTAGAAGCGCGCGAGCGCATTTAGGAGGAGGGGTCCTATGGAGGTCGGTAAGCCGCTAACCACCCCGGTCACGCCGCAACCGCGAGACGGTGCGCCAGTCACCGAGCGTGGCCCAAGTCCGGATGACGTGGCCCAGTGGGCGGGCCTGGAAGAAACTGACGAGTTCAAGCAGCTGACGCGTTCGCGGCTCCGATTCGTTCTCCCGGCGACCATCTTCTTCCTCGTCTATTACTTCTTGCTGCCGCTCGGCAACGGACTCGCTCCCGACTTCATGAGAACCAACGTCATCGGCCATATCAACATCGCCTACCTCTTCGCTCTTTCGCAATTCATCATGGCCTGGGTCCTCGCCTGGCTCTACATCCGTCAGGCCGACAACGTGTTCGACGTCCTGGCGGAGAAGGTCCGTCGCCGCGCCGCCCGCGGCAAGGGGGCAGCGTCATGAATCTGACACTGGTCCTGTTCCTGATCGTCGTCGGCATCACCCTCGTGATCACAGGTTGGGCTGCTCGCCGCGCGCGAACGACGGTCCAGTTCTGGGCGGCCGGCCGTGGGATCAAGGGCTGGCAGAACGGCCTCGCCATCGCGGGCGACTACATGAGCGCGGCCTCGTTCCTGGGCATTGCGGGATTGATCGCGTTCAACGGCTACGACGGATTCATGTACTCGGTCGGCTGGTTGGTCGCATACCTGACCGTGCTGTTCCTCATCGCCGAACCGATGCGCAACACGGGCAAATACACGATGGCGGATGTCCTTTCCTACCGCATGTCGCCGGTGCCGGTCCGGTCCGCGGCCGCGTTCTCGACGGTGGCCGTCAGCGCCTCGTACATGATGGCCCAGATGATCGGTGCCGGCAGCCTGATCAAGATCCTCATACCGTCTCTTGACACGTCCCTCAAGGGCTGGTTCAACTTCACCATTTTCGGCACCAAGCTGGATCCGTCGATCACTCTTGTCGGCGTGCTGATGATGGTTTATGTCATCGCCGGCGGGATGGTCGCGACCACCTGGGTCCAGATCATCAAGGCCGTGATCCTGATGGGCGGCGCGGTGATCCTCAGCTTTCTCGTGCTGCTGCACTTCGGGTTCAACCTCGGCGGGTTTTTCGATGCGGCCTCCGGGGTCAAGGACAAGGCCACCGGGCTCAACTTCACACAGCCCGGGATCCTGTATCCGTATGGGAAGACGCAGGTCTGGGGCATCGACAAGGCCCTGCTTGAAAACGTATCCCTGGGCATGGCCCTCATCCTGGGTACCGCAGGGCTCCCCCACATCCTGATGCGCTTCTTCACCGTGCCCAACGGCAAGGCTGCGCGCCAATCGGTGGCGTGGGCGATGGGATTGATCGGGTCGTTTTACATCATGACCACCTTCCTCGGCTTCGGCGCCGCGATCCTTCTCGGCAAGGGCAACATCTGCGCGTCCGTTACAACAGGGTTCAAGTGCGCTTCGGGTCTCAAGCCCAACAACAACTTGAGCATTCCGCGGCTCGCCGACTACCTGGGAACGGAGTTCTTCGGCACCACAGGCGGCGAGTTCTTGCTCGCCTTCATCGCGGCAGTCGCCTTTGCAACCATCCTTGCGGTGGTGGCCGGGCTGACGCTGGCCGCGGCCGGCGCCTTCAGCCACGACTTTTACGTCAACGTCGTCCGCACGCAGATCTTCCACGGCCAGGTCAGCGAGGGGGAGCAGGTCCTCGTCGCTCGGATCACGGCGGGCCTCGTCGGACTGCTTTCGATCTGGCTGGCGGCTCGAGTGGGAGCCACCGCCAACGTGGCGGCGCTCGTGGCCGGCGTCGCCTTCGTCATCGCGTCGGCGGCGAACCTGCCCGCGATCCTCTTCACGCTTTTCTGGAAGCGTTTCAACACCTGGGGAGCCGTGGGATCGCTCGTCGGGGGCACCGTCCTGACGATCTGGCTCGTCGCCGTCGGACCAGGTTGGACCCTCCCGGCCAACGCCCACCCTGCCTTCCCATTGCAAAACGTGGGCATCGTTGCGATACCGGTTGGCTTTGCGCTGGCGATCGTCGGCACCTTCATCGGCGACCTCGTCAAGGCCGACAAGCTCTCGGAGGTCAAGTTCCACGAGATCGACGTCCGCGCCCAGACAGGCATCGGGGCGGAGCCGGTCCCAGTGGCCGGTTGATCAGACAAGGTGGCTTCGGGGGCGCCGTTGGGCGCCCCCTTTCCTTATAGGCAGTGATGACGAGCCAGGACATGCTCTCGGTCGGAGCCCTGGACCTGGCGTGCGTGCTGTCAGCGGCGATGATGTATCGGTCCTGGCGCCGCCGGCACACCCGTCCGCCGCTCGTGGCCGGTGCGCTGATGCTGATCCTGGCCGCGCTGGCGACCGTGCTCGTGCTCGTCGGGGTTCCGAGGGGCACCATCGTCGGCCCCACCTTCATCCTCGCCCTCGCCGTCATCCTCTATACAGGGCGCTACGAACGCCGCGACGCGACCACTCCGGCCGACAAGCCCAAGAGCTAGTCGCTCAGAGTCTTAGAGCCATCCTTCCTGGGTGGCTTTGCGCGCCAGCTCCGTGCGGTTTGTGGCGCCCGCCTTCTGGAGCAGCTGGCGCACGTGGAACTTGACCGTGTTCTGGCTCAAGTGCACCTGGGGGGAAATTTCCCGGTTCGTCTGGCCTTCGACGAGCAAACCGAGGATCTTTCTTTCGGTCGGGGTCATGTCAGGGGCCCGAAGACCCACTCGTCCGCGGATCGCTCCGGCCGGCGCCTGTCGCCGATCGTTCAGCCTGGAGTTGTCGATGGCGATCGCAGCGACGCTGCCGATCGCGTCCAGGAACGCCAGCCATTCCTGGTAAGCATCGAGCTCGGACCGATGAAACAGCTCGAGCGCGCCGACCGGCCGGCCCTGTACGACCAGGGGCACCGCACCATATGCCTTGAACCCTTCACGGGCGAACAGCGAACGCCGCTGGGCGTGGACAGATGGATCGACCGCGTTGAACATTTCCACACGCCGGCTGGTGATGGCGCGGCCAGGCAGACCGTCGTCCAGAGCAAGCCTGTAGTCGGGCATCGAGGTCGACAGGAAACCGGCGCTGGCGACCACATAAAGGGTGTGGTCGGTCTCATCGAAAAGGAGTACATCCGCGGCATCGACCGCGAGCCTTGAGGTCACCTGGTCGAGGATGACTTTCAGAGTGAACTGGAGGTCTGAGCTGGCGGCGATCGCCCGGGTCAGGCTCTGCAGCGAGCTGAGCCAGTCGAGTCGCTTGACAGCGTCCTCATAAAGCTGAGCGTTCTCAATGGCAACCGCCGCCCGATCGGCCACGGCCTGCACCCATTCGACGTCGTTTTGGGTGAGCGGACCGGGAGCGTTTCTCTCGAACAACGCAATGGTGCCCACCGTCGCGCCTCGGGCGCGCATCGGCGCGATCAGTACACCGATGGAGTCAATCGGCAGGGGAAGGTGTCCACCGACCCACTCTCGCGCCGCTGGGGTGAGCAGGCCCAAAAACTCTTCCGATGAAGCCTGGGGAACCAGCAGGGCCTGCCCTGACTCGATCACGCGCCCCGAAAGCCCGGTCGTTCGCACCGCTTGCGGAGAGCTCAGCGCCGCGAGCGCCTGGCGCACGAACTCGGCCATGGCCGGTTCACCTGCGTCGGCCGCCACCATCATCGAGGTCCTCGGGTCCCGGTTCATCAACGACCCGACCCACGTGCCTCGCCTGAGCCTGCTCAGCGTGCTTACGAGGGTGTTGAGGATCGCCCCGACTTCAGGACGCGAATTGGCGAGCTGGTCGAAGACCTCCCCGACGATGCGATCCTCATTCATCGGATCGTCAGCGGTCGGGACGTAGCTCACGAAGACTGCCTCACTCAAAGCCCCTCTCCAAGGTCGATGATACTACTCAATGATGTACATTGTTCGCGGAGACGTGAGCAAAGTGTAATGAGCGCCAAATTGCTCAACACGGCGGAAGACGCCCGATTCCTTCGCGTGAGCGAGGGATCCATCCGGCGGTGGAGCGATGCCGGGCAGCTCATGAGTCGTCGAGTCGGCGGGCGTCGCGAGCGGCGTTTCAGCGAATCGGATCTCCTTCGATTCCTGAACCGGGACGCCGGCGGTCAGGCGGGTCCTCTGCCCGATGGCGCGGGCCCCATCAACCTGGGCGGCGCGAGGGTCCCGGTTCCAAGCCACCTGGCGACTCTCCACAGCGATGACGCAAGCGCGCTGCGGATGACCGTTCCTTTTCTTGCCGGCGGCTTGCGAGCTGGGCAGCCGTGTTCTCTCGTCGCCGACAACGAAATCCTGGAACGCTACCTGGACGCTCTAGGCAAGGAGCCCGGAATCGATCCCAGATCGGCGGTCGAAAACGGGCAGCTCAGAACCGGGACGATCGGCGGCGGCACCAGCGCGGAAGCCCTCGAACACTGGGAGCAATACTTCGCCCGCGCCCTGAGTAACGGCCCCACCGTCATCCGAATCGTTGGAGAGATGGTGTGCGAGCGAAAGATGTTCTCGTCAGATACGGAGATGATGCGTTACGAAGAAGCCTTCGAGGTGATGGTTCGCCGGTATCCCGTGGTCGTGGTCTGCCAGTACGACGTCCGCGAGTTCGACGGCCAGACCATTCTGAAAGCCCTCAAGACGCATCCCGATCTATTTGATTTTCGCCTCGGTGCGTTCTTGCGCTAGAGACTCGAGGTCAGTGATGAGTGACCCCGTTGTGGTTGGCGATCACCCGTCTGAGCAGGCCGACGATGTCTGACGCCCCGACCGTGCCGCGACTCAAGATGTCCGACACTCGTCCGTTGAGGTGCTGCTTCTCGGCCTCGGTCAGATTCATAGCCGTCAGGATCATGATCGGGGTGTCCCGCGTGGCCTCATTGGAGCGAAGCGCCTCGACGACATCAAATCCGGTGACCTCGGGCATCATGAGGTCGAGCAACACCAGGCGTCATCGACCACCAGCACGTTGACATCCTCTTTGCCAAGAGAGCGCTTGAAGTCGAATCGATTGAGACGGCGGACCAGCTCCTTGGCATCCAGAGGCTTGACAAAGTAGTCGACCGCTCCCAACGCGGCCCCGAGCTCCGGGTTGTCGACCACGCTCACCACGATGATCGGGATCGAGCTCGTGGCGAGATCGCTCTTGAGCTTGGTCATCACCTCCCAGCCGTCGATGTCGGGCAGCATGATGTCCAGAGTGATCGCAGAGGGATGCAGCTCCCGGGCTTTGGCGATCGCGTCGGCACCAGTCCGCACGAGGTGGGTCCGGTAGCCGGCGCCCACGAGCTGGCGGGTCAACAGCTCCGCGGCGGGAGCATCGTCTTCCACGACCAGCACCAGTGACCCGGTTCCTGGCCCGTTCACCGTCACGGCGGTCGACGCCGCCGGCTCCAGCTCGCCCAGCGGATGGAGTGGCAATTTCAGTGTGAACACACTGCCTTCGTTGGGCCGGCTTTCCACGCGTACGTCTCCCCCATGGAGCGTGGCGAATCGCTTGGTCAGCGCGAGCCCGAGGCCGGTGCCTTCATGTTTGCGGCCAGGGCCCTGGTCGACCTGATGGAACTCCCTGAAGATGTTCTTCTGGTCTGCCTCCGCGATCCCGATTCCGGTATCCGTGACCGAGATGTCCACCGAGTCCGACGTTCGCCGCCCTCCGAGCGTCACGGTCCCGCCCTCTGGGGTGAACTTGATCGCATTGGAAACCAGGTTCAACAGCATCTGCTTCAGCTTGCCGGCGTCGGCCACGACCTCGCCCGCGGCCGCGACATCGACCTTTAGGTCGATGCCCTTTTTGCCCACGAGCGGCTCGACCGTTCTCGTCACCTGGCCGACGATCTCATCCACGTCGACACGCTGCAGCCGCAGCTCCATCTGGCCGGCTTCGACCTTCGAGAGGTCGAGGATATCGTTGATCAGCCCGAGCAGATGGCGCCCGCTGGTGAGGATCTGCTCCTGGAACCGCTTGCGGCTCTTCTCGTCGTATTGACCTGGTGGCGCATCGGTGAGCAGCTCTGAAAAACCGATGATGGCGTTGAGCGGCGTGCGCAGCTCGTGGCTCATGTTGGCAAGGAACACAGATTTGTGGGTGTTGGCCTCGGTGAGGCTTGCGTTGCTCTTCTCGAGCTGGACGATGAGGTGACGCCTGTCGAGCGCAGTCGTAAAGGCGCTCATGAACTGCTGCACCCGGTTCAGCTCGTCGGTGCCGAACGCTGGGCTGAACGGACCGGCAATCACGACCAGCGTCCCCGACCCTTCCAGCCCCGAGACCGTCAGCGCGATGAGCCGTGTGTCGGCGCCCGCCAGGGAAACCCGGTTCACGCCTGGGCGCAGGTCAGGAAGGAGCTCGTTGAGCCCATTGCGGACCTCGGGGCTGAGCCTGTACGACGCGCGGGGCTTCCCCGCGGCGTCAAAGAGGGACGCGGATTCGCCGCCCACCAGCCGTGTCGCCCACTGCAGCGCGCGATTCGATAGCGAATCCCGGTCTTCGCTCAGGAGCAGCTCCTCCATGAAGGCTCGAAGCCCCTCTTCTTCAGAGGACCGCCATTCGCGCCGTAGCCATGCCGGCGGCGAGAAGCTGACGTAAAGCAGAGGAACGATCGCCAGGACCGAAAGCTCGACGACGATCTGGAAGATCGGGCTGCCGGCCAGCGCACCGGCGACTACGGAAATCGCCAGGATCGCGACAATGCCGCCGAAGCCGATGCTCAGCGAGCGCAGCCGCCACGCTTGCACCGGGGGCAGGCCGCGAGCGACAAGCCAGAACCGCACGATCGGCTCGCCGACGGCCACCGACCAGGTCAGGACCAGGGCGATGCCGGCTACCGTGAGAGCGCCCTGGCCCGCGCCGATCGCCTGCGCTGCGAAATAAAGGGCGCTGGCAGCCACCATCGACGCGATGGCGGCGACATGCCAGCGGCGTTGGAGCGGAATGAGCGAACCGCGATAACGAAGCACGGCATACGCGGACACCATGAAGGCGGCCAACACGAACTGACTAAGCAGCAGCGAGGTGAACTTGATCAGCGACCCAAGACGCCCGAGTCCCGAGACCAGGGCCAGCGTCACGATGGCAAGGGCCAGCCAGCCGAGGGAATTCTCCCGCCGCCTGACCCAGCCAACCGCGACGATCACCCCGAGGAGCACGAAGGCCGCAGCCGCCGCGTCATCCAGGAATTCGACGAGCTCTTTCATCTCACCTGATCAAAAGGTGCCCCGGGCCGGCGAGGGGCGCCGCCGGCCGGGGCGGGAGGAGATGGGCTCGGCGAGGCATTGACTGGCACGGTGGCTGTCGCCTGCATCGAAGATTCCCCGAGCCCCCTTCTTAACATTTTTACACCCGATTGTCGGGTACAGATCCACTAAACACGGAATTCTCTCCTTTGTCAAGCCCCTACGTTCAAGTCGGGCGACTCTGGCCGGAAGCTCGGCAATGGGGCGGGTGGCTCGATCCTCAGCTGTGGCGCGGTGCCTCGACGCGCTTTGGCCGTGTACATCTCCCGGTCGGCGCGACCCAGCAAGCTGACCAGGTCCTCGGATCCTTCGAGCTGGGCTACTCCGAAGCTGAAACCCACGCCGGCCTTGCCGGCCTTCGCCTGAATCGAGCCCAGCTTGGCCCTTGCGGCATCCGCCGCGGTGTCGGGCAGCACGCAGACGAATTCATCACCGCCGTAACGGGCGACAAGGTCCTGACCTCGCAAGCCGTTTTTGAGGGCCGATGACAGGCCTTTCAAGAGCTCGTCGCCAGCCTTGTGACCACGCTGGTCATTGGCCCGTTTGAGGCCATCAACATCGACAAAAGCAACACTGAGCGCTGATCTCTGCCGGCGGGCGCGGGCGATCTCCCGATCCAGGGCGGACATCCCGGCGGCGCGCCTGAGCACCCCGGTCAGCTCATCGAATGCAGCCTCCTCGCGGATCTTGAACAGCGCCCCGGTGCTCAACGAGACGAGCTCGCGCGGCCTCAAGCCCAGCTCGTTGGCGATGGCGAGCCTGATCTGCGCCTCGCGCGAGCGTCGAGCCTCAGACCAAGCGCGGCCGAACACCAGCACCCAGATTCCGCCGAGCAGCGGCAGGACGGCCAGCGCGGACAGCAAGGCGACATCGAGAGGCGAGGCGACCAACCCGGTGAACGGAATCGGTATCCCGCCGCCCGGCCGCCCCCCAGCTCCAGGCCCGCCGCCGGCTGCTCCAGAGGGGGGCTTGCCATTCACAGCGCCCGGCGCGGCAGGAGAGATGGATGGTGAGCCTGATGGTGTCGGCATCCCAGCGCCGGATGGTGTCGGACTCGGGTTGAGCAACACCGGCAGTGAGGGCGTCGGAAGCGGCGTGGACAGGGGCGGCGATGGGACCGGCGGGCTCGAGGGGAGCAAGTTCGGTGGGGTTGGTATCGGCAGCGTCGGCAGAGGTGGAAGGCTCGGGGAAGCGAGTGGCAGAGCGGGAGCCGACGGCGGCGGCAACGGTAGCGGTGGTAATAGGTGCGGCCCTCCGCCCGCCAGCACTGGGATCGTCGCGAGAAGGCACACCGTCAGCGCGATACCTCCGCCGACAAACCCGGACCAGACAAAGCGGCTGCGAGCCCGTAAAGCGTTCACTTTCCCTTTCGCCTAAGCCACACAACGGAGCGGCATCGTTTTTCTTCGCTCCAATGACTCGCGAGTGAGCCTAGGTGACCGATGGGTGAGCCAGCTCTTGCGCGACCGGGGCAATTCCTGACCCAACCGGGTAATTGTGATTAACCTACTGATCAAAAGTGCCACTTCTTAAGCCCAGGTTCAGCCCTGGGATTGGCGAGAGCTGCCGCACAAATTAGAGGACGCGCGAGCACCGGCCTGGCCCAACGAGGCGGGTTTACCCTTTGGCGGCGGGTTTGCGGATCGCCTTGTCGATCTCGTCACCCAGCTCGCGAAACGATTGAGCGAGGGCTGATCCGAACGATCGCGCTGCCTGCTTGGTCTTCGCCCTCACCTCTGGATCGCGAGTGGTCGTCTCGAGGGAAGCGAACACAGCGTCGGCGGCTCGCCTCAACTGCTCGAGAGATCGATTCAGCTCGGCGGTTTTCTTCTCGTCGCCGGCACTTTCGTAGTGGCTCCGCAGCTCGGATGCCAGCTCCTTGAGCTCTGAATCAAAGCGTTCCCACAGTTTTCTGCTGTCGGTATCTGCCATTGGTGGTTCCTCCTTGGATCAGTGGTTTCCCAACGTACAACCGATGCGCCATGCGCTGCCATAGTTGATCGGGTGGCCAAAGCGGACGCGCACGACCCTGGCGTGGAGGAGGCCCGCCGCCGGGCCGAGGAGGCGGACGATGCCGGCCGCTTGCCGATCCGCATCGGAAAAGGCGAGGCGCTTCTCGGCACGGCCAGCTGGACCGACCCGACCATGACCGCGCCGGGGGTCTTCTATCCCCCTGGCGCCAACAGCGCCGAGGAACGGCTGCGCTACTACTCGACCCAGTTTCCAGTGGTGGAGGTCGATGCCACGTATTACGCCCTGCCGAGCAAACGCACTGCTGAGAGCTGGGTCGAGCGAACGCCCAAACATTTCGTCTTCGACATCAAGGCCCACGCACTGATGACCGGGCAACCAACCGAGGTCAGCCGGCTGCCGAAAGCCATCAAGGAGCAACTGCCGGCGGAGCTGACCGAAAAAAAGCGCATATACCGAAAGGACCTGCCGCAGGAGCTGCTGGACGATGTTTATGGCCAGTTTCGCGAGGCATTGGAGCCTCTGGTCGTCGCAGGCAAGCTGGGTGCCGTCTTTGTCCAGTTTCCCAAGTGGGTCTTCCCCTCCAACGAGGCGCGGGAGCTGATCCTCGCGACACGCGAGCGCCTCGACCTGCCGATCGCCGTCGAGTTCCGGCATGGCAGCTGGTTCAACGAGAAGAATGCAGAGCGAACCGTGAAGTTCCTCCAGGAACACAAGATCCCCTATGTCGCGGTCGATGAGCCGCAGGGCTTCAAGAGCTCAGTCCCACCTGTCGTGGTTCCCACATCCGATGAGCTCGCGGTGTTTCGCTTCCACGGCCGGAACAAAGAAAACTGGGAGAAGAAAGACATACCGCCCTCAGAACGCTTTCGCTATCTCTACGACGAGGACGAGCTGGCCGACTGGACGCCGAAGATCGCCTCGGTCGCCAAGGCCACCAAGCAGACCCACGTGATCTACAACAACTGCTTCTCGAACTACGGGACGACCAACGCACGCGAGGCGGCACGCCTGCTAGAAGAGCTCCAGAGGTAGGCCGATCGAAGCCTACTTGGCGCCGGTCATTCCCCCGTCGACGATGAGGCCCGAAGCCATCACGAACGTCGACTCGTCCGAGGCAAGGAAAAGCGCGGCGTGGGCGACGTCCTCGGGGCGGCCGAGCTCGTTGCTCAGCTGGCGCTTTCGGATCGAGGCCAGGCCGACCTCTGGGTCTTCGTATGACTCTTTGAGGTAGCGCTCGACGAAGGGCGTCATGATCGTTCCCGGAAGCAACGCGTTGACGCGGATCCCGTGCTGAGCCAGGTCGACCTGCATCGACCTGGTCATCGCCAGCACAGCTCCCTTCGAAGCCGCATACGACACTCGCCGCGCGAGACCGATCTCGGCGATGCCGGATGACATGTTGATGATCGATCCCGCGCCCTGCTTGATCATGTGCGGCACCGCGGCGCGGCTCATCAGGAACACGCCGCGCACATTCACCCGCATCACCTGGTCGAACAGCGCGGGCTCCGTCTCCATCACATCGCCCACGCCCGCGATGCCGGCGTTGTTGAAGAGCACGTCGATGCGCTTATGTTGATCGACCACCCGCTGCGCCAGGACGACGGTCTGCGCCTCGTCGGTGACATCCGCCTGCTCGGCCGAGGCCTGGCCGCCGGATCGCTCGATCTCTGCGACTGTGCCCTGGGCGGCCTCGAGGTCGAGGTCCGCCACCACGACACGCGCGCCTTCCTGGGCGAAGAGCTTTGCGCTGGCCTGCCCTATGCCTGAACCCGCGCCCGTGATGATGCAGACCTTGCCGTCGAGTCTTCCCATCGCGCGGCTACGCCCGTTCGGTTCCGATCAGCTTGGCGAGTCCCAATGCGATGAGGATGATCGCACCGTCCACCGCGTCGATCCAGGTCGAGCTGATGTTGGTCAGGGTCAGGATGTTGGTGACCAGCGACAGCAGGACCACGCCCGTCAGGGCGCCGACCATGCGTCCTCTCCCGCCATCGAGAGAGATGCCGCCGATGACCGCCGCCGCGAACACCCCGAAGATCAGGTTCGAGCCCTGGCCCGCGGTGACGGCGGTGACCCGGCCCGCCTGCATCAAACCGCCGACCGCCGCAAGCACGCTCGCCACCATGAACACGCCGATCCGGATTCGATCGACCTGGATGCCCGCGGCGCGGGCGGCCTCGAGGTTTCCGCCGATCGCGTACATGGCGCGGCCGGCGCGGTGGTAGCGGAGAAACAGCGCCGCGGCGGCGAAAGCCACGACCGTGATCCACACCGCGACGGGTATGCCTACCCAGGATTCGGAGCCCAGGTAGATAAACGCCTGTGGCAGGTTGTACACGGTCTGGCCGCCAAGCCACCCGAGCTGGAGCCCGGTCAAAAGGATGCTCATGGCCAGAGTGAAGATGAATGCGTTGAAGTTGGCTTTGACGACGAGGATGCCGTTGAAGGCGCCCACCGCCAGGCCGACTCCGAGCACGACGAGCAGGCCGAGCCACGGATTCCACTCGGTGCCCAGGCCCTGGCTCGCTTTCGGCGCGATGAGCCATGCCCCTAGGAGCGGGGCCAGCCCGAAGGTTCCCTGGAGCGAGATGTCGAACTTTCCGGTCAGCAGGATCAGCGATTCGGCGACGACGACCATGCCGAGCGCCGCGCCGCCCTCCGCGACGTTGATCAGGTTCGAAGGCGTGAAAAAAACCGGGTTGACGATCGCGCCGGCGATCATCAGGACGACGATGACCGGGATGAGCGTCAGCTCACGGAACCATTTGAGAATCACGAAGCGGATGTCGCGCCGGTTCATGCGCCAGCCGACGGAGGTGGCCTGCTCGATTGCCTTGTCCGCCATCGCTCTTTGCTGCATCAGACCGCGACCTCGAACCCCTCGATCGCCGCGATGAGGCGCTGGCGATCCCAGGGTGGCTGCTTGAACTCGCCGGCAATCCTACCCCGCACCATGACGAGCAGCCTGGTGCAGACGCGCAGGTCTTCGAAATCATCCGAGACCATCAGCACCGCGACCCCATGATCTCGAGCGCGACCGATGGCGTCCAGCAGCGCTTCTTTGGACGCGACGTCCACGCCCACGGTCGGATTCACCGCGACCAGCACATTCGGATCCGGGGCGAGGGCGCGTCCGACGACAACCTTTTGTTGGTTTCCGCCGCTGAGGCTCGAGACCGGCTGGTCGAGGCTGCGCGCGACGATCTGCAGCTGCTCTATCTGCCGCCGGGCGGTCGCCGTTCGCTCACGGTAAGAGACGATCCCCAACCGGCGCGACAGGCGGTCGAGCAAGGCGAGAGTCAGATTCTCATCGACCCCGAGCTGAGGCGCGAAACCGCGCGCATGGCGGTCTTGAGGGACATAACCGACACCGCGATGCAGCGTGGAGTGAACCTGACCGGGCTCGACCGCGGATCCATTGATGAGGATCGTGCCTGACCTCGGCCTGACCAGCCCGACCACGGCATCAGCCACGGTGGCGCTGCCCGAACCGCGAAGGCCGACCAGGCCGGCACACTCGCCCGACCGGACGGAAAGGCTGACGCCGGCCACAGAGCCTGAGCGCGAGTAGACCGTCAGGTCCCGCACCTGAAGCCTGGTCTCGCCCAGCGCACCGTGCGTCTCCACGGCTTCGATCTCGGTCGCCCGCCGTGGCGGAGCGGTGCCGACCATGGCGGCCACGAGCTCGGCCTGCCGGATGTTGCTCACCGGGCCGCTCAACACCATTTCGCCATCACGCAGCACGCTGACCCGGTCGCAGATCTCGTAGATCTCCTCCAGGTGATGAGAGATGTACAGAACACCCACTCCGCCCTCGCGCAGACGGCGAACTCTCTCGAACAGCCGGTCCACGGCTGCCTTCTCCAGGGCAGCGGTCGGCTCGTCGAGGATGAGAAAGCGTGCGCCGATGGAAAGGGCGCGGGCGATCTCGACGATCTGCCGCTGCTCGACCGTCAAAGTGGCAGCCTCCTGGTCGACGTCCAGGTCGAAGCCCCACTCGAGCATCAGGGCGTGGGCTTCGGATCTCAGCTGTCGCCAGTTGATGAGCGCACCCTCGCCCGCCATCCGGCGATTGAGGAACACGTTCTCTGCGACGGTCAGGGACGGCACCATCATGGATCGCTGGTACACGCACGCGACGCGCGCCAGCCATGCGCCCCTGTCGGCAAGGCTGGGGGTGGCCTCGCCGGCGAGCTGGATGGCTCCCCGATCCGGACGGCCAAGTCCGGTGAACAAGGACACCAGGGTGGACTTGCCGGCGCCGTTGCGGCCGACGAGGGCGTGGCATTCAGCCGCACGAACGTCGAGCGAGACGTCGACGAGGGCACGCGTCTCACCGAAAGATTTGAAAACGTGGTCGGCCTCACCCACCAGGGCCGGAACCGCGCCCGGCCCTGGGGACGAGGAGGATTGGATCAATGTTGTGGTCGGTGGTCTGCCCGTCGTTGTACTTCGTCCCGGCGACCGCCTGCTTGGCGTAGAAGATCGCGTAGTACGCGTACTTGTCGGCCGGCTGGTCGATGGTCGCGTCCAGGTTCTTCGAGCGGATCAGGTCGCACTCGTGCGGTGAGCCGTCGTTGCCGACCAACATGATGTGATTGGACCCGCCGACATCGGAGTACTTGTTCTTCTGCTTTTCCGCCGCGATGATGCCGTCCTCCGGCACGCTCCAGTGGACGTAAATACCGCGTAGGTCGGTGATCGCGGTCAGGGCCGTGGTCGCGTTCTGAACGGCGGGGTCGGTGCCCCAGTCCTTGGTCTGATACGCCTGAACCTTGAAGTTGGGGTACTTCTGCGAGATGACGGCCTGGCAGCCGGTCGCACGGTCGCGCGCGTTGAGCGACGTCAGGTCACCCTCCACCATGGCGATGGTCCCTGGGCTGGTCGCGTGGGATGCGATGTAGTCACACGACTTGGTGCCGTATGCGGTGTTGTCGGCGCGAACGATCATGTAGACGCTGCCCTGGCTGCGCGCCACGTCGACCGTGACCACTGGGACGCCCTTTCTCTTGGCATAGTCCAGCGCCGGCCCGATGGCGGCGCTGTCCGCCGGGTTGATGATCAGCGCCTGGACACCCTGCGCGATTAGCGAGCGGACGTCGAGGATCTGCTGCGCCGCCTCATTGCCGTTGGCCTCGACGTTGGCCACCTTCGGGCCGACGATCTCGACGCCGAGCTGCGTGCGGTACTGGTCCTCGTACTTGAAGTAGTTGCCCCAAAAGCCGGGCAGGTTGTAGGTCAGGACCACGCCGATCTTCGGCGTCGTGCTGCCCGATGGGGTCGGGCTGCCACCGCAGCCCACGGCCAGCAGCGCCGTACCGACGACGGCGCTGAGGGCTCGAACGCGCCTCCCAAAGAGTGTGCTCAACTTGTCTCCTCCTGCCTGCCGCTGACAATAAATCCGATGTTTAGGCTGTTCCGCACATTAATTCGCGCTCGCTCAGGTGTCAAGTACCCATATCGCCTCCTCAGGCATCGGATGTTCTGGCCCAGGCCGCGCCTCGCGGAAACGCGTAATGGCTCAGCGATCCGGCCTTGATCTCGGCGCTGTAGCCGGGTGCCTCGGGGGTCCGGTAGCGCCCACCCTCAACCCTCACGGGGTGGACGAAGTGCTCGTGCAGGTGGTCGACGAACTCGCAGGTCCGGTTCTCCAGCGACCCGCTGACCGCGATGTAGTCGAAGATCGCCAGGTGCTGGACGTACTCGCAGAGGCCCACCCCGCCGGCATGCGGGCACACCGGCACGCCAAACTTCGCGGCCATCAGCAGCACGGCGAGCACCTCGTTGACGCCGCCCAGGCGACAGCTGTCCACCTGGCAGAAGTCGATCGCCCCAGCCTGCAGCAGCTGCTTGAACATCACGCGGTTGTGCACGTGCTCCCCGGTCGCGACACCGATCGGCTTGATCGCTTCGCGGATGCGCAGGTGGCCGAGCACGTCATCGGGGCTGGTCGGCTCTTCGATCCACCACGGGTTGACCTCGGCCAGCGCGCGCATCGCCTCGATCGCTTCATCGACTCCCCAAACCTGGTTGGCGTCGACCATCAGCTGGCGGTCAGGCCCGATCGCCTCGCGCAGGATGCGAGCACGTCTCAAGTCGGAGGCCGGGTCGCCGCCGACCTTGAGCTTCAGCTGCGTGAAGCCTTCCGCCATTGCCTCGTGCGCGAGCTTGGTGATCTTCTCGTCCGAATATCCGATCCATCCGGCCGAGGTCGTGTAAGCCGGGAATCCATCGCGAAGCATCTCCTGTTCCCGCTTGGCGCGACCCGGAAGCTGGCGGCGCAGCAGGTGAGTCGCCTCCTGCGGAGTCAGCGCGTCCTCGATGTAGCGGAAGTCGATGCAAGCCACCAGCTGCTCAGGCGACATATCGGCCAGCAGCTTCCACAGCGGCTTCTTTTCGAGCTTCGCGTAAAGGTCCCACACCGCGTTCACGAGAGCGGCGGTCGCAAGGTGGACGACTCCCTTTTCCGGTCCGAGCCAGCGCAGCTGAGTGTCGGCGACGAGAGATCGCCAGAAGCCGCGCAGGTCGTGAGTCAAGTCTTCCAGCGTGCGGCCGACGATGTGTGGGGCAAGCAGCTCCACCGCCGCGACGCAAAGCTCGTTGCCGCGGCCCACCGTGAAAGTGAGGCCATGACCTGCCAGCCCGTCGGGATGGTCGGTCTCGAGGACGACGTAGGCGGCCGAATAATCGGGGTCGGGATTCATGGCGTCCGAGCCGTCAAGCGACCGCGAGGTGGGAAAACGGATGTCGCGCGCGACCGCCCGAAGAATTTTGGTGCCCACCCTGGCTCAGGGTTATATGCTAAAGATCCGATGTTTGTCAAGACGACGCGCGGGTCGAGCCATGGCGCGAGGCCATTTCGAGCTGTAAGGTCCGACCTCTTGGCAGACAACCCCGCTTGCTGGAGAATCGCGTCGTGAGTCAGGCAGGCGCCCCGCGTCGCGGCCGGCGGATTGGCCGCGCGGCCAGTGTCACCGACGAGGCGATCGAGAAAATCCGAGAGCGCATCGTCTCAGGTGACTGGCGACCTGGCGACCGCCTGCCGAAGGAGAGCGAGCTCGCGGCCGCGCTGGGTCTCTCGCGCAGCTCACTACGCGAGGCCGTGCGTGCGCTGTCCCAGCTGCGTGTCCTGGAGGTGCGCCAGGGCGATGGCACCTACGTGAGCAGCCTGGAGCCCGACCTGTTGCTGGAGAGCACCGGTTTCGTCAGCCACCTGCTTTTGGGCGACACCGCGGTCGATCTATACGAGGTGCGGCGCATCCTCGAGGCAGCCGCGGCAGGACTGGCCGCCGCTCGCATCGACGACCAGGAGAGGCAGGACCTGCAGCTGAGTCTCGAGCGCATGCGCGCCGCCCACGGCGTGGAGGAGCTGGTCGAGGCGGACGTCGCGTTTCACGCTGTCATCGCCAAGGCGGCTGGTAACTCGGTCCTCGCATCGCTGCTGGCCGGTCTTTCCACCCGCACGATGCGTGTGCGGCTGTGGCACGGCCGCGCCGCGGACGATGCTCTCGACGAGACTCGCGAGGAGCACCGCCGAATCTATGAAGCGATCATCGCCGGCGACCCTGAGCTGGCACGCGCCGCGGCGACCGCACATATAGCGAGCGGAGAGCGCTGGTTACGAAACCAGCTTGCCGCCGCGAAGCCGGCTTGATGCAGGTCGGCATTCACACCAGGCTCAAGCCCGGTGCGGAAGAGCGTTACGTGGAGTACCACCGTGCCGTGTGGCCGGACGTGCTCGATGCCATCCGGCGCGCCGGCATAACTAAGTACGTGATCTTTCGTGATGGGCTGGACCTCTTTCATTTCATCGAATGCGATGACTACGACAGCGCCATCGCCGAGCTGGCGCGCGATCCGGTGAACGTGCGATGGCAGGATGAGATGGCCCCCATGATGGCGATCGCCCACGACTACAGCGGCAAGAGCAGCGATCGCCTCCCCATGGTCTTCGAACTCTGAAATTCATCGCGAGTGAACGCGTAGAGCTGGGACATACCGGGCTGGACGTAACCCGGCTCGGTCTGGGAACGGCTCCCTTGGCGGGCCTGTATCGCGCTGTTGAGGAGGCCGATGCGCTCCCGGTGATCGAGGGTGCGTGGGACCATGGGCTCCGGTTTTTCGACACCGCCCCCCTTTACGGCTTCGGCCTTGGGGAGATGCGAACCGGACGCGTGCTTCGCGACAAGCCACGTTCGGATTTCGTCCTGGCGACGAAGGTCGGCCGCCTGCTGAGAGGCGACGCCCCGCCTGAGCCGGCGCAGTTTTATTTCGGCACTCCAGCGGTGAACCCGGTGTTCGACTTCAGCTATGACGGCGTGATGCGATCGGTGGAGGAAAGCCGCGGGCGCCTTGGCTTCGAATCCGGCCCTGGACCAGCTTCGCAGCGAAGGCGTGATCGGCGCCGTCAGCGCAGGCATGAACCAGGCGGAGATGCTCACCCGCTTTGCCAAGGAGGCGGACTTCGACTGCTTCCTGCTTGCGGGGCGATACACCTTGCTCGACCAGGTGGCGCTTCAAGAGCTCCTCCCCACGTGCCTCGAGCGTGGGGTCGCGATCATCGCCGCGGGCGTGTTCAACAGCGGCATCCTCGGCGATCCCAAACCAGGAACGCACTACAACTACCAGGAGGCTCCAGCCGAGCTGGTCGACCGCGCCCAGAGGCTGCGAACTGTATGCGAGCGCCACGGCATCCCGCTTCGCGCGGCCGCGATTCAGTTCCCTCTCGGTCACCCGGCGGTGAGCTGCGTGGTGGTCGGATGCAGATCACTGGATCAGCTGCTGGACTCGATCCGGATGTTCGAGACGGAGATTCCATCCGATCTCTGGGGCGAGCTGAAAGCTGAGCGCCTCCTCCCCGAGGAGGTGCCGACGCCGTCGTGATCGTCGACGCGCATCACCATTTCTGGGATCCTGCTCGGCGCGACTATCCCTGGATGGGCGATGAGCTGGCCGCGATTCGCCGGCGCTTTGGACCCGACGAGCTGCGTCCTCTAGTGCGCGCCAACAAGATCGACCGGACCGTGGTCGTGCAGACGGTGTCGAGCGTCGGCGAGACGAGCGAGTTCCTCGAGACGGCCGAGGCGACGGATTTTGTGGCGGGCGTGGTCGGTTGGGTCGACCTCACCGATCCGAACGTGACCGAAACGATTTCCGCTTTGCGAAAGGGATTTCCCGAAGGACTCCTGGTCGGCATCCGCCATCAGGTGCACGACGAAGCCGATCCTCGTTGGCTCCTTCGCGAGGAAGTGGTGCGCGGCATCCGCGCTGTCGGAGAAGCGGATCTGGTGTACGACCTGCTGGTGCGCGCACGCGAGCTCCCCGCTGCACTTCAGCTGGTACGGCAGCTGCCCGAGGTCACGTTCGTGATCGACCACGCCGGCAAACCTCGTATCGCAGCTGGGCCTCGCGACATCGAGTGGGAGCAAGCCATGGCCCCGCTCGCGGATTGCCCGAACGTGTCGTGCAAGCTGTCGGGCCTGGTGACCGAGGCGCGCTGGGATTCATGGACGCCTCGAGATCTCGAGCCTTACGTGAAACGGGTGGTGGATTGGTTTGGGCCCACCCGCTGCATGGTCGGATCCGACTGGCCCGTGTGCCTGCTCGCATCGACCTACGACGGCGTGCTCGAGGCGATGCGCGAGGCGGTCTCGGACCTCAGCCCCTCGGAAAACGAGGCCGTGTTCGGCGGCAACGCCGCTCG
>VBKD01000003.1 GCA_005888075.1 Chloroflexota bacterium | reverse complement strand
TTGGTTTGATGTGTGGTGTCGTACATGCGTTCGACTCTAGGCGGCCGGAGTTTCTGGGCCAATCCAGGCTGTTAAGAAACAGGGGCTAACATCCGGGCATGGCCAGACCGTCGATTTACGAGTTCGCTGGTGGCGATGCAGCGTGGCTCGCTTTCACTGCGGCGTTTCACGAGCTTTGCATGGCCGATCCCGAGCTCAACCACCCCTTCTCGCATTCGAGTCCCCAGCACGTCGACCACCTGGCCGGCTACTGGGCAGAGGTCTTCGGAGGACCGGCCCGATACTCGGCGCTTGGCGGCCACTCGGGGATGCTCGCAATTCACGCCGGCCAGGGCGGAAGCGACGAGATGAACACACGCTTCATCGCCTGCTTCGTGCAGGCGGCCGACGATGCGGGACTGCTTGATGACCCAGAGTTCCGCGCCACCCTCAGGTCCTATATCGAGTGGGCCGTGAACGAGGTCGGCGGCTATGCGGCGCAGGGGTCGGTGGCGCCGACCGGGCGACCGATGCCGCATTGGTCCTGGAACGGCCCGGAGACGTAACCACCCGCAGAGGCTGGTCGTTACCCTGCCATGGCGCGGATCAAGATGGTCGACGAGGCCGGCGCCTCGGGCCCGCTGGCCGAACTCTACGCCGGCGCCAAGCAGCGCAGCGTCGCCCACGTCGTGCCCGACATCCTCCGGACAATGAGCTTGCGGCCGGATTTTCTGGCTGCGATCGATACCGCGTCGCGCCTCCACTTCAGCGACGGAGCCCTCACGAGAGCGCAGCACGAGATGATCGCCTCATACGTCTCGGCGCTCAATCGCTGCCGTTATTGACTCAGCTCCCACACATGGTTCCTGCAGTTGCAGGGCGAGACGCACGAGAAGGCGGCCCAAGCGCTCCGCGACGGTGACCTCGATGCGGCTGGGCTGGACCGGCCCGAGCGCCTCCTGCTCGAGTTCGCCGGCACTATTACCAAAGGGGCTTACCGCGTCACCGACGAGCAGGTCCAGGGCCTGCGCGATGTGGGCTGGACCGACGAGCAGATAGCGGAGGCGGCTTACGATGCCGCGCTGTTCAACCTGTTCGTCAGGCTCGCCGACACTTTCGACATCGAACCGCCCGCTGTCTACGAGCCGGACGGAATACCCGGAGCGGTCACCCGAGAGCAGTCCTAACTCTCAGGGTGCGGGGGCCAGTCCGGTGTAGTCCACGACGATGGTCTGGTGGCCCTCAGGGCCATTGGCTCCGTTGAGCCCCCAGCTCTTGGAGTAACTGGACGCCGTCTGCGACAGCACCTTGCCTGACGCGTCGCGCGTGATCAGCGTGGCTGTGCCGTGCAGCGTTATCCCCATCAAGCGAGGCGCCTGGGACGCGAATTTGGGCAAGAACAGCTCGAGCTTGACCTGGTCGAAGGTGTATGTCTTCTGGACGATCTTGCCCGTTGCGATGTCCTGCTTGATGACGTCCGTGAACTCGGTGAGTCCATCACCCTCAGCGCCGGTTGCGGCCAGCTGCAGGTCGTGAGCGCGGCGCGCTTCGGACTCGATGATGAGATCGAGCACGACGTCATGCGCCAGGCGTGCGGCCGACTGCGGCGTGATCGATGGATCAAACGTCATCACATTCGAAGCGACGCTCACCGGGGGTATCGGCGGCAGGGCCCACACTCGGGCCGAGGCCGAGCCCGGACCCGAGCTGGACTGCGGAGGCAGAGCCGCGCCGGCCGAATCCGAGACCCAGCCGCCGATGGCCGGTCCACCACCGATTTTGTACGTGAAGTTCGGCCTCGATCCGTCGGTCAGCCCGGCCGCGGGCTGCGGACCGTGCGTCGAGATGTCCGCGGCCACCGGCAGCGCGCTTAGAGATAGAAGGGTCACTCCCAGCACCGCGGGCGCCGCCCAGCCGATACGGCGCATGGCTGCGAGTCGCCCGCCGGCCTCATCGAGGGGCGCGAGCAACCGCGCCAGGCCGAAGCGCAGCGCGCATGCGATGACGAGGCTCGCCAGGATGGCGGTCTTGGTCCAGAACTCGAGCGCCGTCGGACCCAAGAGGACAACGGCCAGCAACCCGACGAGGAGGCCGAACACGAACCGCGCCGCCTGGCCGTCGGGCACTGTCCTGGGATCGGGAACCATGAAGAAGGCAAAGATCAGCAATTCCGGAGAGGTGACGAGGACCTGCCACAGCTCCTGTCCGCACATGGGCGTCACGTGCCAGCTTGCGACCATGCAGTGGTCGGGCACTGCTGCCAGAGCGATGGCCACACCCGCCGCGAACGCGACCATGAAGCCAAGCTCGAGGCCGAGCAGCTTGAGCTCCCAGCCGATCAGAAGGCCCCCGACGATGAGGATCGCGTACGTCACGATCATCCACGGACCCATGGGGATCCAGAAGAGGTCCATCGGCTCCGTGTACTGCGGCCCCAGCGCGACGAAAGCGAGTACCAGCCCGAGGTTGGAAGGGTTGAAGATGTGCCGGCCCTTCCAGCGGATCAGGTACTTCGAAATCATGGAGATGGCGACCACCCCGACGAAGATCCAGATTCCATGGAGGCTCCACCAATCTCCGTGCAGCGTTCCCGGGGTTCGAAGGATGAATGCGGTGCTGTTGCCGGTCAGCAGTCCGCTGGCGGGCCACAGGATGACTTTGTCCTTGAAGAACGCGACCACGAACTCGATCAGCGCGCCCACCGCGAGAGAGATGAGGATCTGGGCGACCGACAACCGGAAACCAAGGACGGTCTGGCCGAGCAACTGAAGCGTCAGCAGAACCGCCGCCACGTGCAGCCGCGCGTCGCGAAGGCTGGGCAGGATGACGGCGTAATCGCGACCGCCGAGGCGGAGCTTCCTTTGGGGTCCTCGCGACGATTTCGCGGCAGGTGCCCGCGGGGATGCGTCGGGAACGCTTATCCCGTGGGGAGGGGCGGCGTCGGAGGTCGCCACGGTGGGGTAACGCGCATAGTATGCGACCCGTTACTGGATTCAGGGTTGGGCACTAACAATTCGCTTTCCAGGGTCGTGCGCCTTCTGGCGGGAGCCGCGTTTCTGGTCGCCATGGCCGCTTGCAGCGCGCCGTTTGGCCTCGGCACCCCGTCGACCCGCGCCCTCGAGAACGGCGCAATCGCCAGCTTGACCGGGTCGGGGAGCTTCGAGATCACCGGCACATACGCTCAGGACGACGGGCCATGGTCGGTCGACCTGCAGGTGGCCAAGCCCGCCTCCGAGCACATGGTCGTAAGCACGTTGAACACGAGGCTCGAAGCCATCGTCCTCAACGACACCGCTTACTTCCGCGGCCAGGCGTTTCTTTCGTCGCACATGGGTCCCGATCCGATTTCGCGGAACCTGGTGAGGGCGGCGGGCAACTCCTGGTGGAGAGGCACGGCACGGCAGGCGCCCCGGCTGCCCGACTTCACCGACGGCGCCGCCTTCGCGTCAACGTTCCTCGGATCGGTGGTCGCGCGGCGCGTCGACCATCTTTCGGTGGACGGAGTCGAAGCGGTCGAGCTTTCGGGCGCCAGAGGCGATGTCTTCGTCTCTGAGGCGGCCCCGTACCAGGTGCTTCGGGTGCACCTAACCCAGCGGGCGGTCATCGACAACATCAGCAAGGCCGATCTGCGTTACTCGAACTTCAACCGCGACTTCCAGATCTCGGCGCCATCAGACGTGATCGATTTCTCAAACCTCTCCACGCTTCCCCCGGTTTACACCGTTGTGTCCGTGGACGCATCGGGCTGCGCGTCTCCATGCGCGGTCTCCGCGGTGGTGAAGAATCTCGGAGGCAAGACAGGCGCGCAAGCGCCGTCGACGGTCACTTTCACCGTGACCGACTCAGCTTCAGGTCAGGTGCTCGGTAGCTGCAAGACACAGGTCGCACCGGATGTCGGATACAACAACACCACGACCGTTGGCTGCACCGTGGCGGGTCTGGGCGGCCAGGCGGGCTCTGCGGTGGTCACGGCCACGGCCGACAACCCAGGTCGCGGCTCCTAGGCGGTCTTCGATGCCGCTCGGTAGCCGACTTTCGGAAAGACCTCTTCCGCGAATCGGCTGATCACGCCGCCTTCGAATGCGTTGGGTAAATTCACGACGAAGTACTCGACGCCCAGCTCGGCGTACTCGCCGATGATCTGAGCGATGCGCTCCGCGTCGCCGGACAGCGGATGCCAGGAGCGGATAAACGATTCGTCCTGTCCGGTGCGCCGCGCCGTGTCGGCGACCACCCTGTCTATCTCCCTCCGGTCGCCCAGGATCGTGTAGAACTCGACCGTCTTCAGGACCGCGTCGTAATCACGCCCAACGGTGTCGCAGTGCTCACGTAGAACGTCCAGCTTGTGGCGGACCGTCTCCACATCAGCGTTGAAGTTGCAAGCGTCGCCGTACTGCGCGACGAGCTTCAACGTGACCTTTTCTCCCGCTCCGCCGATCCAGATCGGAGGATGCGGCTTCTGAACCGGCTTGGGTTCATTGATGGCGCCGCGGAGGTTGTAATAGCTACCTTCGAACTGCGCCCGCTCCTGCGTCCACATGGCCTTGATGACCTGCAGAGCTTCGCGCAGCATCCGCAGCCGCTCCGGAGTCTCGGGATATTCGTAGCCGTAAGCCTGGTACTCGTGCTCGTACCAGCCGGCGCCGATGCCGAGGATCAGGCGCCCACGGCTCATGACGTCGACGGAGCTGGCCATCTTCGCCAGCAGGGACGGCGGCCTATAGCCATTGCATGTGACCATCTGACCCAACCGGATGGTCTTTGTGTCGCGGGCGAGCGCTGCGATCGACGTCCAGCATTCAAACGTGGTTTCGAGCTGCGGTGTCGGTACGGTGTGAAAGTGGTCGTACAGGAAGACCGCGTCGAAGCCCGCCTCCTCCGCCTCCTGCGCGCATCGCGTCATCGTCTCGAACTTCTCGACAGGGTCGGCCACATCCGCCAGATCCATGCGCCATCCCTGCGGCAGAAAGGCGCCGATCTTGAGCTCGGTCATCCCTTTCCAACTTTAGAACCGGTCCGCATCGCGGCGCGCAGCTGCGATGCAGTCTCTTCAGGTCTGGTGTCGTTGACGAAAGTTCCGGCGCCCAGCTCCACTCCGGCTAGATGCTTGAGGCGATCAGCGCGGCGGTGGGGAGGATAGAACTCGATGTGCACATGGGCTTCCGGCCAAGCTCGCCCGTCCGTCGGCGCCTGATGCATGGCCATGACGTATGGCGTCGAAAAACCGAAGTGGCGGTCATACGCGTTGGCGACGCTCAGCAGCGACGACGCGAGGTCCATCCGCTCGCTGTCATCAAGGTGGGTGATCGACGGCACATGGCGCTTTGGATACAGGTGGACTTCATATGGCCACCTTGCCGCATTCGGAACGAACGCCAGCATCGAATCGGTGTTCAGCAGCGTGCGGGGACCCGCCTCCTCGCGGTCGATCTCGGCACAGTGCAGGCAGCTTCCGGTGGTCGCGAGGTGCTCGTGCGACGCGGCGAGCTCCATCGTTGCCACAGGGGGCACGAAGGGCAGTGCGTAGATCTGCCCGTGTGGGTGGTGCAGCGTGACGCCGATCTCCTCGCCCTTGTTCTCGAAGATGTAGACGTACTGGACCTCGGGACGAGAGCCGAGCACCGCGTACCGATCCGCCCAGACATCGATCAGCAGCCGGACACGTTCGACAGGCAGGCGCGCGAGTGTGAGCGCGTGCTCCGGCGTATAGACGATGACTTCACACCCGGCCGCGAGCGGGCGCGACGGCTGCCCATTCTTGCGGTCAGGCCCGATCGCCGGAAACCGGTTCTCGAACACGACCACCTCGAAGTCCTCGAGGGGAACCTCCGAGGTGCCGTCGGCGCCGGTTGGACACAGCGGGCAGAAGCTGGTCGGCAGGAACGTGCGGTCGTTCCGCTCCGTGTTGTACGAGACCCACTCCCGCCGCAGCGGATCGAACCGCAGCTCAGGCATCTTGCGAGCCGGTCGATTCGTACCCATAAACGAGCAGGTAGCGCCCGTCTTTGAGGGTGAGCTCGCGTCTTTTCAGCCGGCGGCGTGCGTCCGGCTGTTTAACCGAGGTGGTGGGACGAGGCTCGGCCTCAGGTTGCCGCGGCTTTGGATTGTTCATAGGCACCCGAGACCGCGACACGCACGTCGACCCCCGCCTCGCGGATGGCGGCCAGCTCGGCGCGATCGGCTCCATCGTCGGTGATCAGGACGTCGACCCGATCCGCCGGCACCGTTTGGCACATCGTGTCCTGTCCGATCTTGGTGTGGTCTGCCAACACGACGACGTGCTTGGCCGCGCCGGCGAAGGCGCGATCGGTCGCCGCGACCAAAGGGCTTGGAGTGGAGAGCCCGCGCGCAGCGGTGAAGCCGTTTCCCGAGATGAACGCTTGCGATGCGCGCAGCGCGCGCACGGAATCCTCGGCCGCTGATCCGACCAGCGCGTGAATCGACCGGCGGAGGGTCCCGCCTGTGAGGATGACCTCGACTCGGTTGGCTCCCATCAAGGCTTGAGCAACGAGCAGAGAGTTGGTCACGACCGTCAACTCCGGGAAGTCGACCAACAGCCGCGCGAGCGCCTGGGTGGTGGTGCCAGGGCCCAAAAGGATGGAGTCGCCCGGGCGGATCATCTCCACGGCCAGCCGCGCGATGGAGGCTTTTTGGGATCCCGCCTGACGCGCCTTTTCGGAGTAGCTCGGCTCATGGCCGGTCGTGGCAGGAAGCACTGCGCCACCGTGCGCACGCACGAGCAGACCCTCTTTGGCCATCGCGCGCAAATCGCGACGGACCGTGATCTCGGTGGTTCGCAGGAAGCCCGCCATATCGGCGACTGAAACGACCCCGCGGGAGCGAAGACTCTCCGCGATCAGCCGCCTGCGCTCGACCGCCAGCATTCGGCCGATCGTACGCTTTCGATCATTTTTGAGCAATAGTGGCCACCAAATTGGTGCGGCAGTTGACAAAACCGACCAAAACTGTATCTTTCGGCTGTTTCCCTGGCAGCTAGAGCCGTAAATGTAAGCCGGAACACCCCGGCCCTTGAGGAGGACGCGCATGGGTGATTCACTGGACGGGAAGGGCAGGATCGATGTTCCGTACACGGGCCTGACGCTGCCCCTGAACCTCGATCTTTCGCGCCGAGACATCCTGAAGATCGCGGGCTACGGGAGCCTGGCCGCATTCATCGCCGCGTGCGGCGGAGGGGCGACCACCACGGGCACGACCACAGGCGGCACCCTTACTGTGGGCAGCAACGAGTCCGACCCTGGACCCCGCACGGGTGTGGAGGCGATCGTCAAGGCTTTCTCGGACGCCAATGGCGGCACCAAAGTGACGTTGAACACCGTCGACCACGGCACATTCCAGGACCAGATCAGCTCCTACCTGCAGGGCACGCCGCGAGACGTCTGGACCTGGTTTTCCGGACACCGGATGCGGTTCTTCGCCAACCAGGGCCTTGCCTCGCCAGTCGATGACGTCTGGGACTCCGTAAAGTCGAACTTCACCGGAGCCTTCGCGGAGTCGGTGAAGGGCGACGACGGTCACTTCTACGGTGTTCCCCGCGACTACTACCCATGGGCCGTCTTCTACCGCAAGAGTGTCTTTCAAGCCGGCAACTACAAGATCCCGACCAATTGGGATGACTTCATCAAGCTGTGTGCGCAGATGAAGGGCGACGGTCTGATCCCGATCTCGATGGGAGACAAGGATGGTTGGCCCGCGCAGGGCACTTTCGACATCATCAACCTGCGAATGAATGGCTATGACTTCCACACCGAGCTTTGCACGGGCAAGCAGAAGTGGACCGACTCGCGCGTCACCAATGTCTTCAAGAAGTGGGCTGAGCTCGCGAAGTTCTACCAGCCAGGGCTTGCCGGCACCAAGTGGCAAGACGCGGCCGACCTGGTGGTGAACAAGAAAGCGGGAATGTACGTGCTGGGTCTATTCGTGTCGGACCAGTTCAAGGCAGCCGGCACAGACGCTTTGGCCGATCTCGATTTCTTCCCGTTCCCCGACCTGGGCACCCAGTACGACGCAGAGAAGGCGCTTGACGCGCCGATCGACGTCTGGATGATGAGCAAGAAGTCGCGCACGCTCAAGGACGACACCGGCCAGGCCAAGGCTTGGTTGAAGTTCTGGGCGAAAGGCTCGACGCAGGGCATCATGTTCCAGAACGCGCCGGGTCTTTTGCCGACCGCGAGCGATGCCGATCAAAGCAACTTCACCGCGCTCCAGAAAAAGGCAGCGCAGATCATCGGCAGCGCAAAGCGAATCACTCAGTTCTTCGACCGCGACTCGCGTCCCGACTTCGCCGGACCGAACGGAATGCAGAGCTTCTTGCTGACCTATCTCCAGAATCCGAACGCCGACACCACGAGCCTGCAAGGAAAGATGCAGTCGTTCTGGGACTCGCTGCCGCCGGAGAAGTAAGGCACATAATCTGAACGTGGCGAATCGCGCCGACGTCGCCCCCGCCCCGAGCAAGACATCCGGGACGGGGGCGATTGTTTCCGCTTCGAAGGGCCGCCGGTTCAGTGTCCTGACGCGAGTCGACAAACGTCTCCTGGTGCTGATGGTCGGGGTGCCTCTAGCCCTTGATCTGCTCCTGATCTGGGGCCCGACTCTGACCTCGATATTGTTCTCGTTCACGAATTGGAATGGCATCGGTGCCATCACAGCCGACAACTTCGTGGGCCTCAAGAATTACGAGAACCTTTTCTTTCACTACCTCTTCTTCTGGCCGGCGTTTCGACACAACGTCATCTGGCTTGCGTTCTTCACGTTCGTCTCGACCCCGATCGGAATGCTGATGGCCGTGCTGCTCGATCGCAATCTGCGAGGGTCGACCATCTACCAGAGCGTGTTTTACCTACCGGTCGTCCTTTCCCTGGTGGTCGTCGGCTTCATCTGGGAGCTGCAGTACGCACCCAGCGACGGGTTCATCAACAACTTTTTCGGCCTGGTCAAGAACCACCACATCATCGATTGGCTGGGCAATCCGAGTCTCAACCTCTTCTCGGTGCTGATTGCCGCCAGCTGGCGGCACATCGGCTACGTGATGGTCCTGTATCTGGCGGGCCTTAAAAGCGTCGACCCAATGCTCCGGGAGGCCGCGAAGGTTGACGGGGCCAACGAATCCCAGACATTCTTTCGGGTCATCTTTCCGGTCATGGCTCCGATCAACGTGGTGATCATCGTCATCACAGCCATCGAATCGTTGCGTGCGTT
>VBKD01000234.1 GCA_005888075.1 Chloroflexota bacterium | reverse complement strand
GACGGAGAGACGGCCCGCCTGCGCGAATTCGCGGAGACCGCGATCCGTCTCGGCATCGAGGTTGAATGGATACGCTCGGCACGGCCGCCTTTCGAAAGGCTGGCCGCGGCGCTGCTGCCGGTCGGCGCCATCGTCCTCGCAGCAGGGTCGAGCACGCGAATGCCGGGCTCGCAGAAACTTCTGCTGGACGTCGACGGCACGCCGATGGTGCGCCACGTGACCACGGCAGCGTCTGAGGGCGGATGCCACCAGACGGTCGTCGTGTATTCGTCCAACGAGGTCAAGCAGGCGCTCGACGGGGTCGAGCTCGTGCACAACGCCCAGGCGAGGACCGGCATGGCATCGTCGCTGCAGGCGGGTTTGAAGGCGATGCGGCCTGAGATCCAGGCGGCGGTCGTGATGCTCGGCGACCAGCCGCTCGTCGGCTCGCGCACCATCGTCGCGCTGCTTCGCTCGTGGCGGCGCGAAGGTTCGAGGCCGGCGGTCGCGGTATCCCAGGGGGACAAGGAATGGGCGCCACCAGTCGTGCTGTCGCGAGAGCTGTGGCCCGAGCTTTTCGCCCTCAAAGGCGATGCGGGTGCGCGCCAGATCCTGCACGGCCGGCCCGAGCTCCTCGACATGGTCCCGGCTCCCGGAAGGCCGGACGACATCGACACGCCGGACGACTACGCGAAGATCGTGCGGCTCTTCCCGCACCGCAAGCCCCGCCAACGCGCGTAGGCGTAATCTCACGACGAGTTGAAATCCGCGAGTCCCGCCTGGGTGAGGTCAGGTGAGTACGAGGACATCGTTTACGAGACGTGGGATGGCATCGCCAAGATCACGATCAACCGTCCTGAGGTGCGCAACGCGTTTCGGCCGACCACCGTCGTTGAGATGTCGAAGGCATTTGAGATTGCTCGGGATGATCCAAGCGTCGGCGTCGTCATCCTGACGGGCGCCGGCACCGAGGCGTTCTGCTCCGGAGGCGACCAGCGCATCCGTGGCGATGACGGCTACATCGATCCACAGGGTGTGGGCCGGCTCAACGTGCTGGACCTGCAGATCCAGATCCGGCGCCTGCCGAAGCCGGTGATCGCGATGGTTGCGGGTTTTGCGATCGGCGGCGGGCATGTGCTTCATGTCGTGTGCGACCTGACCGTCGCCGCCGACAACGCGCGCTTCGGCCAGACCGGACCGCGAGTCGGCAGCTTCGACGGCGGCTACGGGGCAGGATTGCTGGCGCGCATGGTGGGACAGAAGAAGGCGCGTGAGATCTGGTTTTTGTGCGAGCAATACGACGCGCAGCAGGCGCTCGACATGGGCCTGGTGAACAAGGTGGTGCCGCTGGCCGACCTCGAGCAGGAGACCGTCGCGTGGTGCCGTCGGATCCTCGAGCTGAGTCCCCTGGCTCTCCGCTTGCTGAAGGCGGGTCTCAACGCCGCGGATGACGGCCTCGCGGGCATCCAGCAGCTGGCCGGAGACGCGACCCTTCTCTACTACTTGAGTGAAGAGGCTCAGGAAGGAAGAGATGCGTACGTGCAGAAACGAAAGCCCGACTTCTCGAAGTTTCCCAAGCGACCCTAGTGGCCCGCACCACTAGATGACCGTCGGCGCGATGGCGCTCAGACCGGCGCAGGTCTGGTGGTCGGCTGTCCGTCCCGCCACGCTTGCCGCCTCGGTGGCACCGGTGCTGGCGGGCACGGCGATAGGACGTCAAGCGAGTCGGGCCGGTGCGGGCGGCATCGTCCGGAGTTGTCGAACCCGAGCTCGTCCGAGGGGCCGCCATCGCGGCATTTGGCGTCGCTGGCCTGGTGGGTCTCGCCCTGAGCCTTGCCATCGATTGGCGCCTGCTGATCGCGGGAGCGGCGTCCATTCTCGCGGGCTGGTTCTACACCGGCGGGCCTCGTCCGTACGGGTACCTCGGGCTGGGCGAGCTGTTCGTTTTTGTTTTCTTCGGACTCGTCGCGACGGCAGGCACCGTCTACGTGGAGACGAGTCACATCACGGCGCTGGCGGTGCTCACCGGGTGTGCGATGGGCTTTCTGGCCACGGCGATCCTCGTGCTCAACAACCTGCGTGACATCGAGACGGACGCCGAGGCGGGTAAGCGGACGCTGGCGACGCTGATCGGATTGCGGCGGACACGCATCCTCCTGGTGGCCCTCGTCTGCGGCGCGTTCGTCGTGCCGCTCATCGCGCTCGCCCTAAGGTTGGCTCCGGCGACGGCGCTGCTCGTGTTCTTGACGATTCCGATTGCGGTCGAGCCGGTGCGGATCGCGCTGACCGGCCGCACCGCGTCGCAGCTGGTGCGAGCGCTCAAGCGCATGGCGGTCGCGCAGCTGGCCTACGCCTTGCTGCTCACCCTTGGCCTGCTGCTTGGATGACGCTGCCGGAAGCGTGCTCGAGGTGATTGAGAAGGACTCTCGCGAATGCGTCCGGCCTTTCCTGGTGGACCGGATGCCCGGCGCGAAGGACGACCTCGACTCGCCCATTGGGCACGGTGCCGGCAAGCCGGCGCGCCGACGCGACGTATCCGTGGTCGAGCTGCCCCGCGACGAAGGTGAAAGGAAACTGCGCCAGCCCGAGCTCATCCCAGACCGGCTCCATGACGCCCGCTCCCATCCATCGCAGCGAGCAGGCAAGACCCGCGGGATGGTTCTGGAGGCGCTCCGCGCGCACGTGCGCGAGGAAGGCAGGTCCGCGACGCTCCAGTCCGGCAAACAGCGGAAGGCTGCTCCAGTAGTCGACGAAGGCCCCGACGCCATCTCGCTCGATGCGATCGGCAAGCGCCTCGTCGCCGCGACGCCGCCCGTCGCGAGCGCCGGCGTCCAGGCCGGCGTGCGCGCCGATGGTGAGCACGGAAAGGATGCGGTGACGGCGGCGTGCCGCGATATGGAGGGCGAGCCGGCCGCCCATCGAGTAGCCGACGAGGTGCGTGCGCTCGACGCCGAGATGGTCCCACAGCATCTCGAGGTCCGCCATGCAGGCGTCCATGGAGCAATCGGCTTCGTTTTGAGTTTCCGTGGCGCCGTGCCCACGAAGGTCGGGGACGACCCACATCCAGCCTGCGGGCATCTTCGCGATGACCTCGTGCCAGCTGCGTCCGCTCTGAGTGAAACCATGCAGGAGCGTGACCGGCGTGCCCTCGCCGCTCACAAAGTAGCTCAGCTTGACGTCCGCACCATCGAGAATCACTGGCTGATCCTATGGATGTAGCTCAGTCGTTTGCGGCGACGTTCGTGGACGAGCTGGCGGCACAGGGCGTGGAGTTCGCCTGTATCTCGCCGGGCTCGCGCTCGGCCCCCCTTGCCATGGCGCTGCAACGTCATCCGCGTATCAAGGTCCTCGTCCATATCGACGAAAGAAGCGGCTCTTTCTTTGGTGTGGGGCTTGCGAAGGCCACGGGCAAGCCGGTCGTGCTGCTGTGCACGTCCGGGACGGCGGCGGCCGAGTTTCACGCCGCGGTAATTGAGGCCTCGTACTCAGGCACGCCGCTCATCGTCCTGACCGCCGACCGGCCTCCCGAGCTGCAGGACGTGGGTGCCAATCAGGCGATCGACCAGCAGCACCTGTATGGCACGGCGGTGCGCTGGTTCTTCGATCCGGGTGTACCGGTGGAGGCGCCGAACGAGGCATTGCTGTGGCGGCGCCTCGCAGCCCGCGCGTACGCGGAGGCGGCCGGCGGGCCGGTGCACATCAATCTTCCCTTCCGGGAGCCGCTGGTGCCCGAGCCGGGCGAGCGCCCGAAAGCGGTGGGCGCGCCGGGCCAATCCATCACCGCGGGCCGGCTCCTGCCGAGCCAGGCGCAGGTGGCAAGCCTCGCGTCGGCGCTGCAGCGTGCCCAGCGTCCGCTGGTGGTGGCAGGCGAGATGCGCGAGGGGGACAGGCTGGCAGGCGCGTTGAAGCGGCTCGGCCTGCCTGTGCTCGCCGAGCCCACATCGCAGCTGCGGCGCCCCGAAACGGGGACCTCGATCGAGTCCTACGAAGCGCTGCTTCGCGCGGGATGGTCGCTGCAGCATGGGCCGGACCTGGTGATCCGCCTCGGCGCGACCCCGACGTCCCGGGTGATGAGCAGATGGCTTGCGGCCGCGGCGGCGCCGACGTTCCTCATCGATCCCGAGCGCGCGTGGCGCGATCAGGACCATGTTGCGACCAACGTGATGGCGTGCGACCCGTTGCCCTTGCTCGAGGCTTTGCCGCCTGTCGACCGATCCGGGTGGCGCGACCAGTGGGTGACGTCGGGGAAGAGAGCAACGGCGGCGATCGCGGCTGCGATGGTGTCTACGCCGCTTCACGAGGGGCACGTGGTCCGCGCTTTGAGCGCGCGCCTGCCCGACCCTGGCGAGGTGTTCATCGGGTCGAGCCTGCCCATACGAGCGGCCGACAGCTTCTGGCCCCAGGCGAAGGCGCAGCAGCGTTTCTTCGCGAACC
>VBKD01000002.1:9501-24015 GCA_005888075.1 Chloroflexota bacterium | reverse complement strand
CGAAGATCCACGTTGACCTCGCGACGCGGATGATGCAGGAGCTCCTGGCCGAAGAGTGCGAGCTCGACGATACCGAGCTCGAAGCTTTTTACCGAATCACTCTGGGTGGTCTGGCTTAGTCGAGCTCGCGCGTTCGGCTGCGTTCGCGTTGTGAATCGTGATCGGCTTGTTGAACAGCTCGGAATTAGGAACGATGATCAGGTCCCCCGCATCGCTCCTCAAAAGCGTGACTCGCAGCCGGATCTCGCTGATCGTCCCTGACCAGACGTCAGCGGCGATATGGTCTCCGACGCGGATGTGGCGTTCGAGCAAGACGTAATAGCCCGACACGTAGTCCTTCAGCAGGTCCTGGACTCCCAGCGCCGCCACCAGGGTGGCGAGCAGGACTCCGAGCAACACCACGTTCGCGCTCTGAAGCGCAAAGCCGACGGCGGCGAAGATGCCCAGGACGATGACGGCAAGGGTCACGACCCGCCGGGTGATTGCGACCATATCGGAACGTGCGTGGCGCCTTCGGAGCTGCTCGGCGGCGAAGCGAGCGATCAGGCGCGACGCGACCACAAATGCAAACAGGACGACCAGTCCAAGGACGACATAGATCGCGTCCCGGACGGTGGGGTCGATGTTCAAGACCGAGCCGCCTGAGGCGGCGAGCCTCATCCCTCGGACTCGGCTTCTTCCTCGGCGGCAGCCTCGCCGGCGGCGCCAACCTCGCCCTCAGCCGGGATCGCGGCCTCGGCAGCCGGGATCTCCTCTTCGACCTTGAGCTCGCGCTTGTGGACGATCTTGACGACCAGCTCCTCCGGATCGTCGAGCACAGTCACGCCCTTAGGCACGCTGATGTCAGAGACGCGAAGCTCCTGCTCGATCTCTTCGAGAGGTGTGATGTCGACCTCGAAACCCTCGGGAATATCGGAAGGCAAGCACTCGACGCGGATCGCGTGAATGGGTTGGAGGATGTCGGCGTCTCCGCGCTTGACCGCCGCCGACTCGCCGGTCAGGTGCACCGGCACCTCGACCTGGATCTTCTCCTGCAGGTTGACCTGGTAGAAGTCGACGTGGATCGGCCCGAGGCGCCGGGGATGGGTCTGGATCTCGCGGATGAGCACCTTCTCGGTGCGGCCCCCGTCCACGACCAGGTCGAGGAGGTGGGTGCGGCCCGACTTGACGAACACCTTCTGGAACTCGAGGCGGTCCAGCTCCAGAGGCGTCGGCTGGGCGTCGTGGCCATAGACCACGGCCGCCAGCTTGCCCTCGCGATAAAGCTTGCGAGAGGGCTTGCCGATCCGCTGTCGAATTGATGCTTTGAGCTGCATTCGTATTCCTGGCCCGCCTCCGCCCCACGGCGATTCCTCAGGTTGGAGAGCGCGCTTATGATACGGCAACCGATGTCATACCAATCGCCGCCGCAGGGCGGTTACCCGCCGCCGCCTCCGGGAAGCTACCCGCAGCAGCCGGGCGCATTCCCGCCGCAGCAGCCGGCGCCTTACCAGGGCGGATACGCCGGAGGGCCGACCTACGCGGGCTTCTGGATTCGCTTCGCGGCCCGGTTCATCGACGGCTTCATCGTCGGCATACCCCTAGCCATCGTGTTTGTCATCCTGGCCATTGCCGCCGGAGGACTGGCCGCCGGCACCAGCAACGCTTCACAGAGCCAGCAGAACGCGGCGGCCGCTGCATTTAGTGGCGTCTTCATCCTGTTCTACCTGATCGCGCTCGTCCTCTCGGTCGCCTACTGGGTCTACTTCTGGGGCACCACCGGCTCGACATTTGGGATGCGGCTGTTCCACCTGCGAGTCGTGGATGCCAACACCGGAGGTCCGATCGGCATCGGGCGCGCCATCCTCCGGTGGCTGATGACCATCGTCAATACCTGGGCGTGTTACATCGGCTGGATCTGGGTCGCCTTCGATTCGCGCAAGCAGGGATGGCACGACAAGGTCGCGAACTCAGTCGTGCTGCAGGGCCAGTAGAAGCTAACTAGCCACCACCATCCGGAAAGCGCTTGCGCAGCCATCCTACGATGTCCTGCAGCGGCGTGCCGGGCGTGAAGATCTCCGCCACCCCCTGCTTCTTCAGCGTCGCGATGTCGTCGTCCGGGATGATGCCGCCCCCGAACACGACGATATCCGTCGCCTTGCGCCGCTTCAGCTCGGCCACCACGGCGGGGAAAAGGGTCATGTGCGCGCCCGAGTGGATGGACAGGCCGATGACCTGGGCGTCCTCCTGCAGCGCGGCGTCCACGACCATCTCGGGCGTTTGGCGCAGGCCGGTGTAGATCACCTCATAACCCGCGTCGCGCAGCGCGCGCGCCACCACCTTCACGCCGCGGTCGTGGCCGTCGAGACCGACCTTGGCCACGATGATCCGGACCGGCCGGACGGCTGTGGACGCCATCACACGACCGCCTTCTCGGTGTAGATGCCGAACACGTCGATGAGCGACTGCATGATCTCTCCCTCGGTCGCATACGCGCGCACCGACTCGAGGATGTAGGGCATCAGGTTGTCGGTGCCGGCGGCCGCCTTCCTCAAGCTGTTGAGCGCGTTGGTGCACCTCGCCTGATCGCGCTTGCGCCGCACCTCGCGCAGACGTTCTGCCTGCTGGCTCTCGAGACGGGGATCGATCCGCAGGATATCGATGGGCACGTCTTCGTCGACCATGAACTCGTTGACCCCAACCATCAGCCGGCGCTTCTGCTCGAGCTCTTGCTGGTAGCGGAATGCAGCGTCCGCGATCTCTTTTTGAAAGAAACCGGCCTCGATGGCCGGGATCACGCCACCGATCTCATCGATGCGCCTGAAATAGGCTTCCGCCTCGCGCTCCACCTCGTCGGTCAGCGCCTCGACGAAGTAGCTGCCGCCGAGCGGGTCGATGGTGTTGGCCGCGCCGCTTTCGTACGCGAGCATCTGCTGGGTGCGCAGCGCGATACGCGCCGCCTTGTCGGTCGGCAGGCCGAGCACCTCGTCCATCGCGTTGGTGTGCAGCGACTGTGTTCCACCCAGGACCGCCGCCATCGCCTCGATGGCGGTCCGGGCGATGTTGAGCTCCGGTTGCTGGGCGGTCAGGGACACGCCTGCCGTCTGCGTGTGGAAGCGCAGCTTCCACGACCGCTCTTGCTGAGCGCCATATCGCTCCCGCATGTAGCGCGCCCAGATGCGGCGTGCGGCTCGGAACTTTGCGATCTCCTCGAAGAAGTCGATGTGAGCGTCGAAGAAGAAGGACAGGCGCGGCGCGAAGTCGTCGATATGCATCCCGCGTTCGAGGCAGGCGTCGACGTAAGCCATCCCGTCAGCCAGGGTGAACGCCAGCTCCTGGACCGCCGTCGATCCCGCCTCCCGGATGTGATAGCCGGAGATCGAGATCGTGTTCCATTTCGGCACCTCTTTGGCGCAGTACTCGATCGAGTCGACCACCAGGCGCATCGACGGCGCCGGCGGGAAGATGAACTCCTTCTGCGCGATGAACTCCTTGAGGATGTCGTTCTGCAGCGTGCCGCCGAGCGCGGCCGCCGGCACTCCCTGCTTCTCGGCCACCGCGATGTACATGCACAACAGGATCGCGGCGGGCGAGTTGATCGTCATCGAAGTCGTGATCTCGCCCAGCGGGATGCCGGAGAACAGCGTCTCCATGTCCGCCAGCGAATCGATGGCGACACCGCAGTGCCCCACCTCGCCGCGACTGGTCGGCGCGTCGGAGTCCTGGCCCATCAGGGTCGGCATATCGAAGGCGACCGAGAGGCCGGTCTGGCCGTTGGCGAGCAGGTACTTGTAGCGGCGATTCGTCTCTTCGGCCGTCGCAAAACCCGAGAACTGGCGCATTGTCCAGAGCCGGCCGCGGTAACCGCTCGGGTGGATTCCGCGCGTGTAGGGGAACCGGCCTGGCAGCTCCTCCTCCCGGCGCGGCAGGTCCTCTTTCGTGTAGAGCGGCTGGAGGGGGATGCCCGAGATGGTCGAGGTCTCGACGCCGTCGTCGCGCGCCGGGGCGGACTCGAAGTCCTCCTGCCACACCTGCTTCGGATCGCGGGCTCTTACTTTCAACTCAGGTCAATTATCAACTCGGGTCCGGAGAATCTCCTCGGCCGTCCGGTATGGAGTTCCGTCTCTGAGCAAACGCTCAGACAGCCCGGGATCTTCCTCCAGGGCCCGCCGGGTCCGCTCGCGCGCCAGCTCGGCGGCAACCTCGGCCGTCTCATTCCGAAGCCGCCGGGCCGCCTGTTCCTCGGCCAGCCCGGTCGTCTCGAGGTGCCGCCGGTGGGCCAGCACGGCCTCCCAGAGCTCGTCGATGCCTTCGCCGCGCACTGCGACGGTTGCCACGATGGGCGGCTTCCACCCGCCCTTGGGCGCGAGGTGCAGCATGGAGCGGAGCTCGGTGACGGCGCGTGCGTGGCCCTCGATGTCCGCCTTGTTGACGACGAAGATGCTGGCGATCTCGAGGATTCCGGCCTTGATCATCTGCACGCTGTCGCCGAGGTTCGGCGTCAGGACCACGACCGTCGTGTCAGCGACCGCCGCGACCTCCAGCTCCGACTGGCCCACGCCGACGGTCTCCAGGATCACCTCTGCGAAGCCGAAGGACCCGAGCAGGCGGATGGCCTCGCGGGAGGCCAGGGAGAGCCCCCCAAGGTGGCCGCGCGCTCCCATGCTGCGGATGAAGACCTTGGGGTCGAGCGCATGGCGCTGCATGCGGATGCGGTCGCCGAGGATCGCTCCACCGGTGAACGGCGAGTTCGGGTCGGTCGCGAGCACCGCGACCGGGGTGTCTTGCTTGCGCAGAAGCGCCACGACCGCGTCGACGATGGTCGACTTGCCGGTGCCGGGAGCGCCGGTGAAACCGGTGACGCGTGCCGGCTTGTGAGCGTCGCGAAGCGATTCCTCGAGCTGGCGGATGGAGGGGTCGCGACGCTCCACCAGAGTGATCATCCGGGCCAGAGCCCGAATGTCACCCGAACGGAACTTCTCGATTAGGTCTTTCTGGTTGCTCTTGTCGCTCAGGTCTTCATCACTGGCCCAACCAATGTAGGGCGTAGTCATGTCCGAGCACCACGACGAGACCGTATGTCTGCTGGCCACGCGCGGGTGCCGGATTGGCCGCCGTCGCGGGAACGACCGTGCCGCCAAAGAAGCTCTGCAGCCACTTCGCTGTCTGCGGGAACTGTCCGTTCGAGTAATCGAGGATCACCGTCTGCGCGACCGGACGGTGCACGACCGGATCCGCAAGCTGCAGGCCGAGCGGATCCAGCATGGTCGTCACCCAGCCGTCGAGGCCGGGCAAGTTGTTGGCGCCGTTGACGACCTGCACCGGCGCCTTCTCACCGAGCGTCTTCGAGTCGATGAAGAGCGACGAGATGTACTTGTGGATCATGTTGTACGACTGGTCGTAGGCGCATAGCTGCGAAACGCCGGCACCGAGACCGCAGTCCTCTGAATCCAGCAGGTTGCCCTGTGCCGAGCCTGACGCTGCGGTCAGCGCGATCCTGATGATGGAGCTGTCCGGAAGGTTCTTGCCCCAGTCGTAGATCGCCTTCATGTCCGTCAATGACATGTCCGTGTGGATGTTTTTCTGCAGCGCATCCAGCAGCTGTGGAGCTTTGGAGAAACCGTTGACCGTGGTCGTCTTCTTCTTGATCGCCTGCATGATGTCCTGCTGCCGGTGGGCGCGCCCGAAGTCGGACGCCTGCTCAGGCTCCTGGGCGTGCCGCGAGCGCGCGATCTGCAGGGCCTGCTCGCCGTTCAGATGCTGGCAGCCGGCCTTGTAATGGATGCCACCGCGAATGTAGCCGTTGCTGTAGTTCGGGTATTCGTAGTCATCCAGGTTGGTGCTCAGGCAGACGTCCACGCCGCCGAGCGCATTGACCATGTCGCGAAATGCGACGAAGTCGACGGCGATGTACTTGTCGAAGTTGAGCCCGGTCACCTTGCCGACCTCATGCTCGGCCGCATAACCGCCTCCATTCGGACCCGAGTACTTCGGGTCGACGCAGCAGATGATGTTCGTGTACGGCACCTCGTACGCGGCGTTGATCTTCTGGACCCAGATGCGACTTGAGTTGCTCTGAAGGTTCATGTGCACCGTGAGATCGCGCGGAATCGAGGCCAGCATCACCCGGCTGGTTGCGGGATCGATGGTCACAGCCATGATGGAGTCGGTCAGGTAGGGCGCGTCGTTTTGCTCGCCCCCCATACCGAGCATGAGGATGTTGACCTGCTGTCCATGCTTCAGCTTGTACGCGATGGTGCCGGGTGATGGCTCGACTGCCTGCACGACCTCGCCGATCGGGTTGATGTGCCGGCCCGTGGTCGCGGTCACGAAGTCGTCGAATCGCTTGTAGGTCATAGTCAGACCCACCGTCAGACCAACGAGCAGGACGGCGATGACCGCCGCGGGGACCGACCTGGTCAGGCGGTAGGAGACGTTGTAGCGAGATCGCCTGGCCCTCTTAGGCCTGGCCCTAAACATGCCCACGGGATTTTAACAACGGGCGTCGGGGGTCGGATGTTACGTAAGGGCCTAACCCGTCGAGGACGACCGGGCCAATCCGGATACATAGAGGATGAACACCAGGACGCTTCCGATGAAACCGAGGATGCCAAGGACCAAACCGACGGTTGCGAGCGTCCCCCCGCCGACAGCGCCCCCGCTGGTCGCGATGCGCTGGCGCGAGATGTAACCCATGATCGCCGCCGTAGGGCCCAGGACGATGCCGAGGCAAATCCAGAAGCACAAGAGCGACAGAATGCCGATCACCAGCGAGGCGATCGCCAGGCCGTCAGTGCGCTGCGCCGCGTAACCGGCCCCCTGAGGCATGTACGTGCCGGCGGGTGGTGGCGGCACGTATCCCCCGCCCGGCGGTGGAGGAGGAGGCGGCGGGGGGTTGTAGCCGCCGCCGGCAGGCGGAGGCGGGGGCGGCGGCGGAGGAGGCGGGATGTATCCGCCACCCGGAGGGGTGGATGGTGGTGGTGGGATCTGGTTGCCCTCTCCCGAGGGAGGAGGCGGCGGCTGATCCGACATGCGTTTTTCTCCTTACGCAGCGCTGGTGGCGCTGGGGCCTATCTCGAAACCGTGAATGATCCACGCCTGCATGGCCAGCGAGTACGCCGCCGTGAACACGACCCCGATTCCACAAATGATGAGCCCGAGGGAACCGATGAAATTGGCAGCGATCAGCATAAGGCCGGCGATCAGGGTGTTGGCCAGCGAACCGCGAGCCAGACGGATCACGTCCGGCAGGCGGAGGCCGCCTGCGATTCCCCTGCGGTCGGTGGCCAGCACGATCGAGGGCGTGGCGAAGGTGAGCGCGAGGCTGCCCAACGTGGCGACGCTGAAGCTCAGGAGGTTGAGCAGCAACCCGATCGTCAGCTCGGCGAGGTTGGACGAGCCGCGACCCGTTTGCACGAAAACCGAGACGGCAGGCGCGTAGATGAGCACGGAGACGACCAGCAATGCAAGGACGTAGAGGAGCTGGACCAAGAAGAGCCGGATGCCACGACCGAGGTATGAAAAGTTGGCGGGAGGCAGCTTCTCCTCGCCTGCGCGAAGCAAGTCCAGGGTGGCGAGCATCCATCCGATCCCGTTGATCGCGCCGGCAATTGGGATCAAGAGGATGAGCCCGATGATCACGACCTTGCTCACCCAAAGCGGATCGCGCACCGGCCAGACGAAAGCGTCGGTAATGCGATCCAAGCGGTCGCTATCCGGAGCTGGAGCCGGAGATCGCGATCAGGAAGAGGATGAACCAGACCAGCGTCACGACCGCCCCGATCGCCATGGCCACCACGCCCATCACCCAGCCGGCAACCGCGGTGCCGCGTCCGCCAAGCTCTCCGTTGGACCCATCGATCCGGCTGATGGCCGACTTGCCCAGGAAGTAGGCGATGGGCCCAAGCACGAGGCCCGGAAAGCCGATCACGAGGCCGAAGGCGAGGCCGATGATCGCCGTCAGCAGCGACCAGATCGCGCGAGCTTCGGTGCGGCCCGTTCGCTGCTGCGGAGGCGGCGGGTAGGACGGCGGCGGAACGTAGGGCGCGACGGCAAGCTCGGTCCCGCCGCGTGTTTCCTCTGGTCTGTCCGGCTGAGCGCTCAACGAAGCAGCGCCCTGGCGATGACCACTCTCTGAATCTGGTTCGTGCCTTCGTAGATCTGGGTGATCTTCGCGTCCCTCATCATTCGTTCGACCGGATAGTCGCTGATGTAGCCATAGCCGCCCAGCAGCTGAACGCAATCGGTGGTCACCCTCATCGCCATATCAGACGCGAAGACCTTGGCCATCGCCGCGGTCTTCGTCAGGTCCGGCGCCTTCACATCCACCTTCGTCGCGGCGCGGTAGACCAGATGGCGCGCGGCCTCGATCTGCGTAGCGATATCGGCGAGCATGAACTGGATGCCCTGAAAGCTGGCGATCGGCTGGCCGAACTGATTGCGCTCCTTCACGTAGTTCAACGCATAGTCGAACGCTCCCTCCGCGATCCCCAGTGCTTGAGCGCCGATTCCAGGCCGCGAACGATCCAGGACCGCGAGCGCGATCTTGAAGCCGGCGCCTTCATCGCCAAGCCGATTCGCCGCGGGGACCTTGACGTCTTCCAGCACGATCTGCGCGGTCGGCGAGCCGCGAATGCCGAGCTTGTGCTCGAGCTTGGCCACCTGCCACGGGCTCGTCTCGCGCTCGAGCACGAACGCCGAGATGCCCTTGTGGTCGGCGTTGGGGTCCGTCTGCGCAAAAACCACAAGCGTGCCGGCGACGCTGCCCTGGGTGATGAACTGCTTGGTGCCGTTCAGGACGTACTCGTCCCCGTGGCGTTTCGCCGTCGTCTTCATGGCCGCGGCGTCCGAACCACTGCCCGGCTCTGACAGGGCGTAGGCCGCGACCACCTCGCCCGAGGCAAGGGGCGGGCACAGCCTCTTCTTCTGCTCCTCGGAGCCGGCGACCAGGATCGGATACGAGCCGAGGGCCTGGACCGCGAGGATCAGGGACGAGCTCGCGCAGGCCTTGGCGATCTCTTCGATCCCCATGCAGATGGTGACGCTGGATCCGGAGATGCCGCCGTACTCCTCGGGAAATGGAATGCCGAGGATGCCGTTGTCGGCGAAGAGCCTTTCGATGTCCTTCGGGTATTCGCTGGTCTGATCGATCTCGGCCGCGCGAGGGGCCACGCGGTCCTGGACGAGCTCTCGGATCGTGTCGCGGATGGCGAGTTGCTCTGCGCTGAACTCGAAATCCATGGGATGAGCCTAGCGCAGCAAGTCGCGGGCGATGACCACACGCTGAACCTGGTTTGAGCCTTCGTAGATCTGAAGCGCCTTGGCGTCGCGGACATGGCGCTCGAACGGTGTGCCCGAGATCGCCCCTTCTTCCCCCGCGATCTGGAGCGCGTCAAGAGCGACCTGCATCGCGGTGTCGGTGCAGTGGAGCTTGGCCATGGAGGCTTGCCGCGTAAACGGCCGGCCACGACCGCACAGCCAGGCGGCATGGTAGGCGAGCAGGCGTGCCGATTCCACTCGAGTCGACATGTCCGCGAGTGTGAACTCGTCGCCCTGTGCGTGCCCGCGCTCGAGCAGGACGGTGCGGCTCTCGTTCACGGCCGCCTGCGCGATGCCAAGCGCCTGGCCTGAGATCCCGATGCGGCCGGAGTCGAGCGCGCGCATGGCGACCGCGAAACCCTTGCCTTCGGCGCCAAGCCGGCTCGTCTCGGGCACGTGCACGTCTTCCAGGACGAGCTCCCCGGTGGGCGAGCCATGCAGGCCCATCTTCGCGAAGACCTGTCCGACACGGACGCCCGGCGTCTCCGCGGGCACGAGGACCGTTGAGCACATACCCGTCGCGATTTCGCCGAGCGCTCGTCTTTACGGAGGCGGCGTCGGAGCCTGACGCCGGCTCGGTCAGCGCGAAAGCGCCCAGCAGCTCACCCGACGCCAGGCGAGGAAGCCAATGCCGTTTCTGCTCCTCATCTCCGAACAGCAGGATCGGCTCACTGCCGACGCTGACGTGCACGTCGACGATCACGGCTGTCGATGCGCAGGCCTGGGCCAGCTCCTCGATGCAGATCGCAAAGGACAGCGCGTCGAGACCCGCGCCGCCGTACTCGCGCGGGATCAAGAAGCCCAGCATTCCAGCCTGGGCGGCGGCCTTGACAGCCTCATGCGGGAACCGATGCTCCCTGTCGACCTCGGCCGCATGAGGCTGCACGCCGCTCTGCGCGAACTCACGGGTGGCGGCGCGAAGCGCTGTGTATTCAGGCGCGAGTTCCAGGTCCAAGTGAGGCGTTAACTAGAATAGTGGGCTTGGCGATGGACGCAGGACCTAGATATCTGGAAGGCACCACCGTGGGAAGTGGGCGCGACATCATCGGCGTGAGGCGCGATCGGATCGCCGACATCATCAGCACCGGGCGCGAGATCATCTCTCGGGCCAAGTCGGACAAGATCCTTCCCGACACCATCACCGGCGCGACGGCCGCTCTGCTGGTCACGATCGCCGGGTACGGGGAACCGCTATCCGAAGGTCAGTGGCGTGAGCTGGCAGGCGTCGTCGGCGGCATCATGCGCGACAGCACCTACGCCGACCTGGCCAGGCTGCGCACCCTCATCACTCAAGAACAGTTCTTGAACGTGGCTCGGAACCAGGGATACGGCCGTTTCATCCGCCGTCTTGACGACGGTCGCTGGGTGTGCGAGCTTGCTCCCAAACTTGAAGACCTACCTGACGAGTAGACCGCTTGTCGCGGTCGGCGCGGCCTTGAGGTCGCGCATGAGCCGCATCATCTTTGCGGTCCTGTTGGTCGTGGCGATCATCAGCCCCGCGGCGGTCGTCTTCGCTGTCGTGTGGACGGCCCCACCGGTCACGACACCGGCGGTCGATGGCGATACCCAAGGGGCGCGGTCGCTGCCGGCGCCGGACATTCAGCCGACGACGCTGCCGGCTCCGGCATTCAACGTTTACGCCAACACGCTGTCAGGCACGGTGGCATGCCCGCTGTGCGCGCTGCCGCAGCGCGTGTATGTGCCGAACAGCACCGCGGGCACCGTAGATGTGATCGACCCGAAGACGTTCCAGGTCGTCGACCACTTCGCGGTCGGCGCCATTCCCCATCACATCACGCCCGCCTGGGACATGAGGGAGCTCTATGTCGACAACGAGGGGTCGAGCCTCCTGACGGTCATCGACATCCACACCGGAAGGCCGACTCGAACGATATCGCTTCCGTTTCCGTACAACCTGTACTTCACTCCCGACGGAACCAAGGCCGTCGACGTGGTCGAGCGGCTGCAGAGGATCGAATTTCGCGATCCCCACGACTGGCACCTGTTGAAATCGGTTGGGATTCCGTGGCCAGGGGCCGATCACCTCGACTTCAGCGCCGACGGCAGCTACTTCATGATCTCGACCGAGTGGTCTGGCATCGTGGCCAAGGTCAACGTCAACACGATGCAGCTCGACGGATACGTCAAGGTGGGCGGTCTCCCGATCGACATCAAGCTGTCGCCTGACGGCAGCCTGTTTTACGTGACGAACCAGGGCCGCATGGGCGTGTCGGTGGTCGACCCGGTGGCGATGAAGGAGATCCAGTTCATCCCGACCGGACGTGGCGCGCACGGCCTGCAGATCTCGCGCGACACCAAGTCGCTCTACGTCACCAACCGGCTCGAAGGAACCATCTCGGTCATCGACTTCGCAACTCGGAGCGTAGTCGCCAAATGGTCCATCCCCGGCGGCGGCAGCCCGGACATGCTGCAGCTGAACCCGGAGGGCACCCAGCTATGGGCATCGGGCCGGTACCACCGCACCGTGTACGTGTTCGACACACGAACCGGCCAGGTGCTGGCGAAGATCCCGGTGGGCGCCGAAGACCACGGCCTGACGTACTTCCCAAACGTAGGCGCCTACAGCATCGGCCACAACGGCGTGTACAGGTAGACCCGGCAGATCTTCTTCCTCGCCAACTGCCAAATCCACGCCCCCACCCGGCGGCTACGCCGCCGACCTCCCCAGCAAGTGGGGAGGTTTTAAGTGCCCAACAATCTGGCGATCAGCATCCTTTGCACTTCCGACGTTCCCTCTCCGATCTCGTTCACTTTCACATCCCGCCAGTAACGCGCCACGGGATAGTCCTCCATGAAACCGTAGCCCCCGTGGATCTGCACGGCGTTGTCAGCCGCGCGCTTCGACGCCTCGGAGGCGTAGAGCTTGCACATCGCGGCGAGCATCCGCACCTCGTCCGTCGTCTCCTGCCCGCCGTGTGCGTAGGCCTGCGCGGCCCGGTACTCGATCGTCCGCGCGAGCTCCGTATCCATGGGCTTGTCCGCGAGCTTGAACTGAATCGCCTGGTGCTTCGAGATTGGCACCCCGAACGAGCGCCGCTCCTTCGCATACGAGAGCGATGCATCGAGGCACGCTTGCGCGACCCCAACCGACAACGCGCCAATCGCGATTCGCCCGCCGGTAAGCGTGTGCAGGAACTGCCGGTAGCCTCCACCACGAGGCCCCAGCAGGTTTTCCGCAGGCACCTCGCAGTCCTCGAAGCTCAGGGGATGCGTATCCGACGAGTGCCAGCCGAGCTTTCGGTATGACTCGAGCACGTGATAGCCGTGCGTGCCGCTCGGTACCAGGATGGCGCTGATCTCCGACTCGCCTCCGTTCTTCCCGGTGACGGCGGTGATCGTCACGCCGGCCGAGATGTCGGTTCCGCAGTTGGTGATGAACTGCTTCGCGCCGTTGATCACCCAGCTGCCGTTGCGCGCCTCGGCGCGCGTCTTCGTGGCCCCCGCATCCGAACCCGCTTCCGGCTCGGTCAGCCCGAATGACCACAGGGTCCGGCCCGCCAGCAAATCGGGCAGCCACCTCTCCTTCTGCTCGCGCGTGCCGAACTCGTAGATCGGCGCCGCTCCAAGGCACACGGCGGCCTCGAGGGTGATGCCCACGCCCGCGTCACCGCGCGATATCTCCTCGATCGCTATGCAGAGCGACAGATGGTCGCCTCCCGCCCCGCCGTACTGCTCTGCGAAAGGCAGTCCGAACAGGCCCAGCTCACCCATCTGGCGGATGATGTCGTAACCGAATTTGTGGTGGCGGTCTAGCTCCTCGGCCGCCGGCGCAACGACCTCGCGCGCGAAGTCGCGGCATGTTTCCCGAATCGCCCGTTGCTCATTCGTCAGCTCGAAATCCACACCAGCACCCTACCTCAGATCCCGTGTCACCCTGGTCAAGCGAGATCGGCAAACAATCAGCGTCAGTTGCCGAGGACGAATACCTTCAACGCCCAGCTCAACGCGAGCAAGCTGGCCGCGCCGATGCTCAACAGACGCCACTGCATCGAAGTCAGTCGTGGCGTCCATGTCCGGCCGGTGGCGACTCCCCCGGCCAGGCCCACGACCCCGACGATCGTGCCGGCAAACAGCGCCGGCCCGAGCGGGTAAAGCCTCACCGCATCGCTCACGTCGCCCTCCCACATATAGGCGAACGATCGAGTTCCGCCGCAGCAAGGACATGGATGTCCGGTGAATGCATAGAAAGGACATGGAGGCATGGTCAGGTGAGCGACCTGGAGCGCCCAGAAGACACGCGTGTACAGGAGCCACGCCACCAGGCCCGCAAGGATCGTCAGGTCCCGCGTCCGATCGGTGGGTAACGCCCTCCCCAGCGTGAGCGGGAGTGAGCTCATCGCAACAAGCCGACGATGTCGTCGGTCGTCTCCGCCACCGCGACGCCGGCTTTGCGGAACGCTTCCTCCTTGCTCTTTGCGGTGCCCCGATTGCCCGAGATGATCGCCCCGGCGTGCCCCATGCGCTTGCCTTCCGGGGCCGTGCGGCCGGAGATGAACGCCACGGTCTTGAGCCGCGACCCGCGCCCGAGCAGCTCCGCCGCGCGCTCTTCATCGCTGCCCCCGATCTCGCCTATCACCACGAGGTGGGTCGTCTGCGGATCCTTCTCGAACAGGGCGACCACATCGCTGAAGGTCAAGCCAAGCACCGGGTCGCCGCCGATGCCGACGATCGTCGATTGGCCCATTCCAGCCGCGGACAGGGCCGACCCGACCTCGTAAGTCAGGGTGCCGCTGCGCGACACGAGTCCGACCGTGCCGGGGCTGGTTATCCGCTGAGGGATGATCCCGATCTTGGCGTGACCAGGCGTGATCAGCCCGGGACAGTTGGCCCCGAGCAGCCGGGCGGCAGGATAGCCGCGCAGGAAATCCTTGACGCGGATCATGTCCTGGATCGGGATGCCCTCGGTGATGCAGACGATGAGGGTGATCCCGGCGGCGGCCGCCTCCATGATCGCGTCGGCCGCGAACGGCGGCGGGACGAAGATGCCCGAAGCGGTGGCGCCGGTGGCCTCGACCGCGTCGAACACCGTGTTGAAGATCGGAACGCCGAGATGCGTCGTGCCGCCTTTCCCTGGGCTCGTGCCGGCGACCACCTTTGTACCGAGAGTCTGCATCTGCTCGGCGTGGAAGGAACCCTCGCGGCCCGTGATGCCCTGAACGATCACGCTTGTTGAGGAGTCCAGCAAAATACTCATGC
>VBKD01000002.1:0-9483 GCA_005888075.1 Chloroflexota bacterium | reverse complement strand
CCTTCCTCCTCCCGGGTGCCGCTGAGCCGCACGACAAGTGGAAGCTTCATCTCGAGGTTGTCACGCGCGGTCACCAATCCCTTCGCGACCTCGTCTCCGCGAGTGATGCCGCCGAACACGTTCATCAGCACGCCCTTCACCTTTGGATTCATGAGGATTACCGCGAGCGCGTTCTCGACCACCTCGGCCTTCGCGCCTCCGCCGATGTCGCAGAAGTTCGCGGCCTGGCCGCCGGCGCGCTGCACCAGGTCGAGCGTGCTCATGCACAAGCCCGCGCCGTTGCCGATGATCCCGATATCCCCGTCGAGCGAGACGTAGGTCAGGCCACGCTTCTTGGCCTCGACCTCATAGGGGTCTCCTTCGAGGACCGAGCCGTACCGCTCCTCGAGGTCCTTGTGCCGCCACGCTGCGTTCTCATCGGTCTCGAGCTTGGCGTCGCCTGCGATGAGCTCGCCCTGCTTGGTGACGACCAGCGGGTTGATCTCCGCGGTCAGCGCATCGTAGTCGGGGATGGCGCGGTACAGCTTCTTGATGAGCGCGCCCAAGGGACGGGCCAGCTCGCCGAGGCCTGCGTCGTAGCTGAGCTTGGCCAGCTCGAAGTCCAGCGGGCCTCGCCAGGGATTCGGATACAGGCGCGCGATCGACTCCGGTGACTCCTCGGCCACCTGCTCGATCTCCATGCCGCCCTTCGCCGAGAGCATGAGGATGTTGGCGCGCGCATCGCGGTCGACGGTGAATCCGAGATAGATCTCACGCTCGATCTCGAGAGCCGCCTCACAGTAGACCAGCGGCACCTTGAAGCCCTTGATGTCCATCCCGATGATCTGGGCCGCTGCCTTTCGCGCCTCGTCCGGCGTCTTCGCGAGCTTGATGCCGCCCGCTTTGCCGCGTCCGCCGACCGGGACCTGGGCCTTGACGGCCACCGGCCCGAGCTCTTGGCACGCGGCCGCGGCTTCATCCGCGGTGCGCGCGACCTTGCCTGGCGGGATGGGGATGCCGAGCGAAGCGAGGACTTCTTTGGCCTGGTACTCGAGGAGCTTCAATTCACCGCCATGCTTTCACAAGGGGATGTTGCCGTGCCATTTGGGGCTTCGCTTTCGGTCCTTGCGCAATGCGATGCGGAGCGCCTTGATCAACTCCGACCGCGTGCGACCGGGTTCGATAACGTCGTCTATGTATCCCCGCTCGGCCGCGATGTACGGGTTGGCGTACCGCTCGGTGTACTCGTCGACCAGCTCGTGGCGCCGGGTGGGAGGGTCGGCGGCGACGGCCAGCTCGCGACGGAACAGGATGTTGACCGCGCCCTCCGGCCCCATCACCGCGATCTCCGCCGTGGGCCAGGCTACGTTGAAGTCCGCGCGTATGTGCTTGGAGCACATGACGCAGTAAGCCCCACCGTACGCCTTGCGAGTGATCACGGTCAGCTTGGGCACCGTCGCCTCGCTGAAGGCGTAGAGCAGCTTTGCGCCGTGGCGGATGATCCCGCCGTACTCCTGCGCGGTGCCGGGCAGGAAGCCCGGAACGTCAACGAACGTGACGAGCGGGAGGTTGAAGGCATCGCAGAACCGAACGAAGCGGGCCGCCTTGTCGGACGCGTTGATGTCCAGGGCGCCGGCCATCACCTTCGGCTGGTTGGCCACGATGCCGACGGGCTGGCCGTCGAGGTGCGCGAAACCGACCACCATGTTCATCGCGTAGAAGGGCTGCACCTCGAAGAAGTCCCCGTGGTCGACGACCATCTCGATGACGTCTTTGATGTCGTATGGCTCCTTGGGGTTGTCCGGGATGACGGTCGCAAGACCGGGCGCCGCGCGCTCCGGATCGTCGGTCGCCTCGATACGAGGCGCCGGATCCTCGCAGCTCTGCGGCAAGTACTTGAAGAGGCGCCGGACCTGCGCGAAGCAGTGGTCCTCGGTGTCGGCCAGAAAATGCGCGACGCCGGATTTCACGTTGTGGACTTCAGCCCCGCCAAGCGAATCAAAGGTCACGTCCTCGCCAGTGGTGACGCGAATGACCTCCGGCCCGGTGATGAACATGTAGCCGACCCCGTGCACCATGAAGGTGAAGTCGGTGATCGCCGGCGAGTACACGGCACCACCGGTGCAGGGTCCAAGGATCAGGCTCAGCTGCGGGATGAGCCCGCTGGCCTCGACGTTGCGCCAGAAGATCTCGGCATAGCCGGCCAGTGACACGACGCCTTCCTGGATCCGCGCGCCGCCTGAGTCGTTGATGCCGATGATGGGGATGCGGTTCTGCACCGCCAGGTCCATCACCTTGATCACCTTCTCGGCGAACACCTCACCGAGCGAACCACCGAAGACCGAAGCGTCGTGGCTGAACAGCATCACGTCTCGTCCGTCGATCTTCGCCATGCCGGTGACCACACCGTCGCCCGGAACCTCCTTGCCCCCGTCGCCCGCCCGATGCGTGGCGAAGAGGTCAATCTCCTCGAAAGAGTTGCGGTCGACCAGACGAGCGATTCGCTCGCGAGCGGTCAGCTTCCCCTTGGCGTGTTGACGGTTGAAGGCCTCGGCGTCGCCGTGGCCGGCTTCGTATTTGCGCTGGCGCAGCTCATTGAGCGGATCGACCTTCCGGTGACGAGGAGGTGTATCCGACATCAGCCGACCCGCTCCATGAACATCCAGCGGTGGCCTTCGAGGTCTTCGGCCCGATACCGCTTGCCCTCACCGCCCTCTTCCACTGGCGAGAGGATGGTCGCGCCCGCTGCCTGGGCACGCTCGAAGTGCGCCTGAAGATCGTCGACGTAGACCAGCACCCCGTCGATGATGTAAGGCACCTCAGACCATCGACGGGCCGCGTCACTCTCTTCGCGATGGCGCTTGGGACCGTGGTAGTCAGGGGACGGCGTCGCCAGCATGATCAAACCGTCGCCGGCCTCCATCTCACCGTGGCTCAACCTACCGTCGGCACCGGTCATACGCGCGCGTTCGCGAAAGCCGAACGCACGAGCGAGCCAATCCATCGCCTCGGGTCCGTGCTCGTAGGCGATCATGGGGATCACAGCCGGATATTCGTAGCTCACGCCGCCTCCCCTGGATGGTATTCGCCGAACACGCCGCGAAGGACCGCGCAGCACTCACCGATGGTCACGTAGTCGGCCAGCGCCGCCTTCAGCGGCGGCATCAGGTTTTCTGTCCCGCGGGCCGCGCGCTCGATATCGCCAAGCCGGCGATCCACCACCGCCCTGGAGCGTCGCGCACGCAGCCGCTTCAGAGCCCGAGCCTGCGCGACCTGGTGACGAGGGCTGATCTTCATGATGGGGACCGGCCGGGCCTGCGTATCGGTGTAGCGGTTCACGCCGACGACCACGCGCTGTCCGGACTCGATTCGCTGCTGGAGCCGGTAGGCGCTGTCCGCGATTCTTCTCTGCGTCCACCCCGACTCGATGCAGTCGACCGCACCGCCCAGCTCGTCGATCTCGGCCATGATGGCCAGCGCCTCCTCCTCGACCTTGTCGGTCAGGCGTTCGACGTAGTACGACCCGCCCAGTGGATCCGCGACCAGCGGGACCGCAGTCTCGTAACCGATCAGCTGCTGCGTGCGCAGCGCAAGCTCGGCGGCATTCTGCGAGGGAAGCCCGAGCGCCTCGTCGTACCCGTTGGTGTGCAGCGACTGAGTCCCGCCGAGCACCGCGCTCATCGCCTCCAGCGTGGTCCGCACGACGTTGTTCAGCGGCTGCTGCGCAGTCAGCGTGACGCCCCCGGTCTGCGTGTGAAAGCGCAGCGCCTGCGATCGCACGTCCTTGGCGCCGAATCGGTCGCGCATGATGCGCGCCCACAAGCGGCGGGCGGCTCGGAACTTCGCCACCTCCTCGAAAAAGTCCATGTGACACGCGAAGAAGAACGAGAGGCGCGGCCCGAAATCGTCGACCTCCAGCCCCGCCGCCTGCGCCGCCTCCACGTATGCGATCGCGTGGCTCAGGGTGAGAGCGATCTCCTCCGCGGCGGTCGATCCAGCTTCGCGCATGTGATAGCCGGAGATCGAGATGGTGTTCCAGCTGGGCAGCTGCTCAGCGCAGTAAGCGAACAGGTCGGTGATGAGCCTCATCGAAGGCTTCGGCGGAAAGATGTAGGTCCCGCGCGCCGCGTATTCCTTGAGGATGTCGTTCTGCACCGTGCCGGTGATCTTCTCGGGCGGGCTTCCCTGCTTTTCCGCAACCAGCTGATACAGCAACAGCAGCATCGACGCGGTCGCGTTGATCGTCATCGATGTCGAGACGCTGTCCAGCGGGATGCCCTCCAGCAGGATCTCCATGTCTTCGAGCGAGTCGATCGCAACACCGACCTTACCGACCTCGCCGTTGGCCATCGGGTCGTCGGAGTCATAGCCGATCTGCGTCGGCAGGTCGAAGGCCACCGACAGCCCGGTCTGGCCCTGCTTCAACAGAAACTTGTATCGCTTGTTGGATTCCGCCGCGGTGCCGAAGCCCGCGTACTGGCGCATCGTCCACAAGCGCCCGCGGTACATCTCTTTGTGGATGCCGCGCGTGAAAGGGAACGCGCCTGGGGGCGGCTCGTCGCCTCTGCGGTCGTCGACAGAGTAGACCGGCTTCAACGGCAGCCCGCTGTCGTTCAAGACGTCGCTCATGTCTCGACAAGCTCCGTGAGCACTCCGCCGACACTCTTGGGATGGACGAAGGCGATTCGTGCGCCGTGCATCCCCATTCGCGGCTCGGCGTCGATGAGCTCCAGCCCGGCGGCCCGAGCGTCATCTATCGCCTTTTCGATGTCGGGCACCCCGTACGCCACGTGGTGCATGCCGGGTCCGCGCTTGGCGACGAATTTGCCGACGGGGGAATCGTCGCGCAGAGGAGCCATCAGCTCCAGCTCGGCGTCCCCCATTCGGAGAAACGCCGCCTCCAGCCCCTCTCGCTCATTGGTCGCGCGGTGGACGAGCTCGGCGTTGAACACGTTGCGGTAGAGGTCGATCGACTGCTCCAGGTCGGTCACAGCAATGCCCACGTGATGGATGCGCATCTATCGTTCGTCAGGCCACTCCACCGGAACTCGGGTCGCACACTCTGTCAGCTCCTGTGCGGCTTTGGTGTAGCGCACGATCGTGGTCAGGTCTCCCTTGAGCTTCAGCTTGCCGGTCAGCATGCCCCTGATCGCGTCGAGCTCCTTATTGATGACCTGCTTCCATCGCGAGTAGGACGCGGTGATGATGAAGTCGCAGTTCTTCGCATCGGCGGCGGAGGTGATCCACGAAACCGATCGTCCATTTCCAGCCCCTGGCCGCGGCCTTGTAGCTAACCGATTTGTTGATCTCTTCCTTGAACTTCTCGGCCCACTCGTCCGATGCGAACGCGACTCCCGCCATGTCCTCTCCTTTCAGTCAGCCGACAACATCCCCAACGGTCACCAGGCCGGGGCGAACGACACGGCAGTACACGCCCATGCACGTCTCATGCTGCTCGGTGAGCACGCGCAGAAGCTCAGGTGATGTGTCCCTCGTATCCGGATCACGCGTGACGACGACGCAGCGTTCGCAGCGGCTCGTTACCTCGAGCTCGGCGGCGCCGGCGCGAATCCGGCGCCCGATCCAGGAGATCTCCTCCTCCGGCCCCAGGTCCTTTATGTAGAGGTTGGCTCGGAAACGCCGGTGGTCGACGTGCATTCCCGATTCGGCGCTGAAGGCGGCGACGGTGGCGAGGTTGACGACCAGCACATGCGAGTCATCGAAGTTTTCGCCGGCCATGTCCACCAGCCCGAGCGGACGCGACGCTTCGGCCGCGATGCGGTCGACCAGCCTGTCATCGAGCGAATGGATCGTTCCGTCGGGCGCGACGAGCTCAACCTCGCCGCCGGCGATGCGAGCGGCATAGCTCATCAAGCGCTCGTGCTGGCGAACGGTGAGCTTCTTCCCCGCTCGGTTGGGCGATCCGTCGACCAGCGCCCACCGCCTGTCGCCGTCCAGCCCGACTTCGGTGACCGGACATGAATCCAAACGTTCTCCGGCCATGGACTTGACCGGGTAGCGCCAGATCTCGTTGACGACCGCCACGGTCAGAAGGGTACCGGCTACCCCTCCAGGGTGAAGCGAATCGTGTTCTGGCCGATCGCGATCTGGTCGCCGTCGGACAGCTCGCGATCGATCACCGGCTCTCCGTTGACCAGCGTCCCGTTGGTGCTCCCCAGGTCGCTGATCCAGAAGGAACCGCCGCGTACCTCGATCCTGCCATGGTGGCCCGATGTGGCCGGGTCGCCCACGACCACATCGTTGTCGGGGGCACGGCCGATGCTGACCATCTGGTTCGGGAGGGCCACGATCCGGCCCGCAAACGGGCCGCTCTCGAATGTGAGCAGCGCCGCGAAGCCGGCACCGGATTCGATCTGCTCGAGCGGCATGGCCTGAAGCGAGACGGTCCGCTTCGACTGTGATGTCTGACCGGTGCTCTGCCACGCCGGGATGACGGAGGTCGCCTCGTCGAATGCCTGTGCCTGGGCCGGTGTCCCGTTGCCCGGCCACGCCACGATCGTCGACCTCGCGTCCCCGGCAAACGGCAGCTGGCCCGACGCCGCCACGGGTGCAGGTTCGGGTTCCGGCTCCGGTGGGGGCTCTGGTTCGGGCTCGGCGTGGGGCGCGGGCGGGTTCGTAGGCACCACGGGCGACTCGGCCTCCCAGGGCAATGGTTCGCGAACAGGTTCAGGTTCAGCCGTCACGGGCTCATCGAACCTCTCGGCCTGCTCCGCGGGCTCCGCCTCAGCTATCGCAGGCTCGATCTCCGCCTCGGCGACTGCAGCCTCGGGAGCATCCGCCTCTTCGGCCGCCGCGGGCTCGATCACGGGCTCGGCGACTGCGGGCTCGGGCTGAACATCCCCCATTCCCGCTTCGGGGGAGAGGGTCGACGACAGCAGATCCTCTTCCTGGTGCGCCTCCAGCTCTAGGGGCGCTTCTGGCACTTCTCCGATGCTCTCCGCCTCAATCGCGGCCGGGGTCGCCTGCGCCACCGCATCCTCCACCGGCTCTGATGCGTTGACCTCGGGCTCCGCCGGCTCCGCAAGGACGGGTTCCGGCTCTTCGAGAGCCGCCGCTTCAGGTGCTTCGCGCTCGTCCAACTCGGGACCGGGCAGCACCGGCAGCGCGTCCGGTTCGACGATCGCCTGCTCGGCGGTCATCGTGTCGGGCACATCGGGTCTGACGACCTCGGGCTCGGGCATCGAGTCCACCTGGGCTGCCTCGGCCGGCTCCGCTACCTGTTCGGAGATCGGAGCATCGGCTACGGCGACGGGTTCCATCTCCGGGTGAGACTCCGGCTCGATCACGACCGTCTTGGCCCACTCGCGGGGAGCTTCGGCCGGAACCGGCAGGATCTGCGTCGCCTCCTCGGCGACGTGGTCCACTGCCGCCGTGCCGAGGAACCGCTCGTACCAGCCGCCGATCCGGCGCAGCCGCTCGACGCGACGGTCCGGCCGTCCACCGCGGGAGAGGTCGTGCGACTCCTCGGGGAACCTCACGAGCTCGACCGTCTTGCCGAGCAATCGCAGCGCCCCGAACATCTCCTCGGACTGCGACATGGCGCAGCGAAGGTCCATCTCGCCGGCCGTCAAGAGCAGCGGCGTCTTGACGTTCTTCACATAGCGGATTGGAGAGCGCCGCCACAGCTCGTCGAGGTCGGGCCACGGCGGAGGACCGAGCTCGAGGGCGCCCCACAGCACTATGTCGTGCTGCGCGTACTCGCTCACGAGGTTGGAGATCGAACGCATCGCGACCGCGGCGGAAAAGCGCTGCGTCTGGCCGATGATCCAGTTGGTCATGTAGCCGCCGTACGAGCCGCCCCCAACGCCCATGCGGCTCACATCGATGTAGCCGGTCCGTTCGATCAGCTGGTCGAGCGCGCTCATCAGGTCGAGGTAGTCCTTGCCTCCCCAGTCCCGCACCACCTCGCGCCGGAAGCGCTCGCCGTAGCCATCCGAGCCGCGCGGGTTCATGTAGAAGACCACGTACCCCATGCCGGCGAGCACCTGGAACTCGTGAAAGAAGGAAAGTCCGTACTGCCCATGCGGCCCGCCGTGGATCTCCATCACGAGCGGGTGCAGCCGGCCCGGGTCGAAGTTCTGGGGCTTGAGCACCCAACCCTCGAGCTTCCAGCCATCTGGAGCCGTGAAGTAGTGCTGCTCGGGCTGCGCGATGTAGCGATCGTTCAGCCAGGGGTTGAGCTCGGTGACCTTTGCCTCGGCACCCTGCGTCAGGACGTAGAGATCGCCCGGGTTGGAGGCGTCGCCGGCCAGGAACGCGAGAACACCGGAGGCGATGTCGAAGTCATAGATTCGCCGCCGGCCGCCGACCTCCTGACGCACGTTGCCATCGAGGTCGACAGAATGCACCCCGGTCACGGCCGGAGCGCTGGCGACAAAGTAAATGCGCTCGCCATCGTCCGACCAGCGCGTTCGGTTGTCGTGACCCGCCCGCATATCGTTGATCACGCTGTCGTTCACGGCGAGATCCAGATCGGCCGTCAGGCACCGCGGACTCCCTCCGGCCAGCGGCACCACCCACAGCCGTTCCAACAACCCCGCGTCCAGTCCGTTCGGTGCGATGAAACCGATCAGGTCGCCCCGGGGGGACCAGATCGGCGAGTTCAGGACGTAGCCGCCGCCAAGCAGCCGGCGGTTGCCCTGCAGGTCGACCACATAGAGGTTGAGCTCGCGCCGCAGGTCCGCGTCCGGGTCCGCATTGCCGGCAACCACCAGCCTCGTGCTGTCAGGCGACCAGTCGAAATCGGCGGCCTCCCAGGGACCGGTCGTCAGCTGTCTGGCCTCGCCTCCAGTCGAGGGCACGACGAACAGGTGATGGTTGCGCCCGTCGACGTAACCCTGGCCGTCGTGCTTGTAGTCAAGCCGTTTGGCGACGCGGGCCACCGGCGCCCGGCGCAGCACATCGCGGGTGTCGGGGGACCTCGGATCGTCCACGATGGCATCCGGGTCAGACAGCACCGTCCCGGCAAACGCGATCCAGCTTCCATCGGGGGACCACGACGGATGCCCTGCTCCCTCGGCCACCCAGCTCAGCTGCTTCGCGGGGCCGCCGGCCGTCAGATCGAGGACAAAGATCTGGTCCGCGGCGCCAACCCTGCTGACGAAGGCGAGCCTTTGGCCATCGGGTGACCACTCCGGCGAGTGATCCCGTCGCGGGCCGGCAGTGGCCTCGGCGGGTTCGGGATCCAGGAGCCGCCGGACGACGATCCGGCTCTGGTTCTGGCGCAAGGTCGCGTCCGGCCACATGACCTGGTACGCGACGCGCTCGCCGTCCCGGCTCAGTCGTACGTGGTCGATCCAGCGGAATCGATAGAGGTCTTCAGGGACGATCGAGGCGGGCATTTCCGACTCGCGGATGCTACCAGCAGAAAGTCATCTTGATAGTCAACGCGTAACTTTCGGTTGTAAAGACAACGACACAATCCGGTGCCAGACTCTCAAATATGACCTCCGTGACCACGAGGCAGGCGGCGCTGCACGGGTT
>VBKD01000229.1 GCA_005888075.1 Chloroflexota bacterium | reverse complement strand
CTAATGCGTATGTCAACGGCATACGAGCTGAGCGGCCGCACTCGACAAAAGCAGCGGACCCGAGTCGCATTGGTGACAGCCGCCCGCGCACTGGTTGCGAAGGGCCAGACGCCCACAGTCGACGAGGCTGCGATCAGCGCTTCCGTCTCGCGCACCACCGCTTACCGCTACTTTCCAAACCAGCGGGCGTTGCTGGTGGCCGCGCACCCGGAGATTGAGGCGCGTTCCCTACTTCCCGAGACGGCCCCAACCGATGTCGCGGCTCGACTGGATGCGGTCGTTACCGCATTCCTGCACATCATCGTCGACACCGAAGCGCAACAGCGCACGATGCTGCGCCTTTCACTCGATCCCGACCCAAGTCATCGCGGCGAGCTCCCGCTACGGAAGGGTCGGGCGATCGGGTGGATCGGGGAGGCTCTGTCTCCTCTGCGAACTGAGATGTCGGAGCGCGACTTGAGGCGCCTCAGTCTTGCTATCCGGAGCGCCGCCGGGATCGAGGCGCTGGTCTGGTTGACCGATATTGCAGGCCTCTCGCGCAAGGAGGCCGTCCAACTCATGCGGTGGTCGGCGGGCGCGCTGCTACGGTCGGCTCTAGCCGACGGCAGCGCAACGCGGCATCAAATCCGTCAGCCAAGACGCATAGGCGGGAACACCCGACGCCGGGGCTCCTCCGTACGTTCCGCCTGACACGGGCCAAGTTTTGTCACAACAGAGACCGACTCCTAATGTTGTCCAGCAAGTTCGACTGTTGGAACATTGGCGTGCTGTGGCGCTGGGGCCTGCCGAAGCCGCCGCGCGATGACCTCGGCGATGAAGCGGGCGTCTTCGCCCACACCTCCGATCAAACCGGAGGCCAACCTGGTCTGGAATGGCAAGCCTACGAAATACAGCCCGCGTTCACCGTCCGCAACCCCACCGCTGTGGCGAGGAAAGCCGTCTGGGCCGGCCACCGGGAACTGGATCCAGGAGTAGTCCCGGGCGAAGCCGGTACACCACACGATCGTGTCAGCCTGAACCCGGTGCCCACCTTCGCATACCGGCATTCCATTTTCGACGGCTACGACTCGTGTCGTGCGCTCGACGCCGGCGGCGATTGCGTCGCGCATCTTGACGCGAATGAGGGGAGCCCCATGATTGAGAACCAAGGGCTTCATCCGCCGCCCCATCGGTGTCCGGACCGAAGCGATGCGGTTGGCGTAGAACCAGAACAACTTTCCGTTGAACGCGTAAAAGACGGGCGGGACAGCGCCCGTTCCGCGGCCGGCAAGAACAGTGCGGTGACCAGCTCGCGCAGCCTCGATCGCGATCTCCACACCAGAGGTCCCTGCGCCGACCACGAGGACGTCGCCGGCCAGCTGCGCGGGGTTTCGGTACTGACCCGCATGCAACTGACGTACGGCGATTTGAATGTCGGCTGCGAACGCCGGGACCTTGGGCCGCTGGTAGCCCGTTGCGATGACAACGTGGTCCGCCTCGACAGTTCCGGCGGTCGTCTCCAGTACGTACGAGCTGTCCCTCCGCGCGAGCCTCAACGCACGTACGCCGGTGCGGACCGGTAGGCGGGCGTCACGCGTGTACGTCTCCAGGTAATCCGCCATGTCGTCCTTGCCGGGAAAGCTGGCCGGATCGGATGGGAATTGGGACCCTGGGAGTCCGTCGTATCTCGCAGGCGTGAAAAGACGTAGAGAATCCCACCGGTGGCGCCATTGGTCGCCAATCCGCTCCTCCGCCTCAAATACGGCTAGGCCCACGCCTAGACGAGCCAGCTCGTACGCCGTGGCGAGGCCGGCCTGGCCCCCACCGACGATCACCGCCTCCAGCTTCTCCAACTCGCCCATTCCAACCCTCCGATTCAGTGTCGATGTAACCACTGCAGTATTACTGCAGTCAATGTGGTGGTACTGTAGGTGGTGGCATGGCGGAAGTCAAGGCGCGTCGCGTTCCTCTCCGCCAGCGGCAGGCACTCGAGACGCGCAGCGCGATCGCTCGCGCAGCGCGATCGCTGTTTGCCGAGCGCGGCTATGCGGCCACCAGCGTTGAGCTTGTCGCCGAGGAGGCCGGAGTGGCCGCGCGAACGGTCTACGCCATCTTTGGAACGAAGAAGGCGATCCTGGGCGCCATCTGCGAAGAGTGGCTAACCGAGGCGGGCGTCATGGAAACCGTGGCCGAGGGCCTTGCCGAGCGCGACTTGCGCCGCCGCCTCGCCCTCCTCGCGCATTCCAGCCGGCGTCAGTGGGAGTCTGAGCGTGGCGTGAGGGCCATGCTCGAGGGCGCGGCGGCGTCCGACGCGGATGTGGCGAGGATGCTCGCCTCGTGGAAGAGCGATCGCGCACGCTCGTTCCGCGCGATCCTGGTGGGCCTCGAAGCAAATCTCCGCGCCGGGCTTGACGGAGATCGCGCCGGCGCAA
>VBKD01000199.1 GCA_005888075.1 Chloroflexota bacterium | reverse complement strand
ACCCCAAAGGCGGCCTGCACGGCGCGCGCCGATCCCGAGGCCTGCACCAGCGTGTGATTGGCGCTGACCGACGTGACCATCAAACCCTGGCCACGAAGGTAGCCAACCACCTGTTGCACCTGCGCCGTCGACGGACCGAAGAGCGCCGCGAACTGCGATGGCTGTAGGTAGCGTCCGTAGCTGGGCGATCTGGGATCGCTCACGCTCGCAATGAAGCGATCGAGCGCGGCCTGATTGCGCAGCGTCAGGCTCACGGTGACGTTCATCGTCTTCCCGGGGTCCAATCGCCCGAGCCGGACCGCACTGGGTAGCCCCGGCGTGACGTTGCGATTGGCCAGCGCCTTCGATCGCGCGGGCGGCGCCGCGTTCACGCTGAGCACAGCCGATCCAGCCATGGCGATGGCCACGACGAAGCTGAAGGTCCGGTGCCTGAGTCTCATGCCCCCTCTCAAGATCGCGGGTCATCATACCGAAATCGCCCTACGGATGCGGGGGCCCGTTCCCCTCCGCTTTGAACTCCATCGCCCGCTCGCGGGGGAGGGTAGGTGGGGGCTCTACAAGAGCAGCAGGCGGAAGAGGCGGACGGGTTGGGATCTCGGACCCGGGGGCGGCGGTAGCGGCGGGCCGGGACGAGTGGTGATCGGCGACGGGGCCGGTGCCGGATGCGGAGCCACGGTTTCGGGGCGTGGGTACTTGATCAGGCCTGTGCCCTGCAGCGCAGTGGAATGAAGGCCGGTCCCGGCATCATCCACGATGCGAAGACTGGCCGACCTGTCGCCAACCATCCGCGGCTTGAACACGAGGTCGATAGCGCATGACGCCCCCACAGCGATCGTCGCGCCGGAACAGCGATCAGCGACCTTGGAAAAGTCGGTGGCGTTCGCACCGGTGAGCCCGGCGAGAGCAATGTGAAGGT
>VBKD01000198.1 GCA_005888075.1 Chloroflexota bacterium | reverse complement strand
GCCGATGATCACGAGCAGCAGCACCGGGAGGTTGACTGTCAGCAGCGTTTGCCAGTCAACCTCGAGCGCCGGCAGCCGGGTGATCAGCGGCGTGACCCCGTCCATGTCGCTATCTCATCAGTTAGGCGTGTTCGGTCAGGAGCCTGCGTACGCGGTCGCTTGCTTCTTATCCAGGTCGGCCAGGATGGCATCGAGCTGACCCTGGTTCTGGACAAACTTGAGGATGCCCGACCAGTAGGCGTCGCGCATGTCGCTCGGCATCAGGTCGCCGGCGTCGTAGCGCGCGATCTTGGTGTCGACTACCACTTGCGCCAGGGACTTCGCGATCGGATCGGGATAGTCGCTCAGCGGCACCTTCTTGTTGATCGCGATCTTGCCGCCGCCTCGCTTGACCCAGATGTCCTGCGCGTCCGCGGTGGCCAGGTATTTCAGCAGCGCCCGCGCCTGCGGGGTGTCCTTCGTCATGACGAAGGCGTCACCGCCGACGACATGGGCGCCCGCGTTGGCGCTGCTCACATCTGGCAAGGGAAAGGCGGCGTAGTCGGTGCCGGCGGCCGGCTTGGGCGTGTAGGCGTCGAAGAACCCGGTGATGAACGATCCCTGGTTGAACATGTAGCACTTCGGCGGGCTGGTGAAGAGCCCCTGGCCGCCGTCGCCGAATTTCGTTGCGACCATGTATTGCTTACCGCCGTAGACGTTGCTGTCATCCGGACCAAGGACCTTGCCCCAGGTTGTCCAGGCGGACTTGATCTCAGGGGACGTCCACTTCTGCTTGCCCTGCCACCACTTGTCATAGACGTCCCCGCCGGCCTGGCTGAGCACGATCTCCTTGACCCAGTCGCTGCCCGGCCAGCCGGAGGCGGCCTCGCTCTCGAGCGCCACGCACCACGGCTTGCCGCCGTCGGACTTGATCTTGTCCTGGAGCGTCATCAGGTCATCCCAGGTCTTGGGCACCTGGTAGTTCTTCGCTGCGAACGCCTTCGGGTCGTACCACACGAGCCCCTTCAGCGCCGCCCACGCGTAGAGCGTGTAGAGCTTGCCGTCGATCTTCCCCAGGTTGATCCAGTCCGCGCCGTAATTGGCGTTGAGCGCGCTCATGTCCAGCTTGTCTTCGAGCGTGGGAATTTTGCCGGCCTTGACGAGCTTGATCAGCGTGCCAATACCCGGAGCACCGGTGACATCGGGTGGATTTCCAGCGGCAACCTTAGTCTGGAGGATGGCGTCGAGGTCACGGGTGGCCTCGAAGGAAATCTTGATGCCGGTCTGATCCGTGAACGGCTTCATGACCGCGTCGAACGAGTCCTTCTCGCCACCGGTCCAGGTTCCGAGGATATGGACCGTGCCACCGATCTTCCCGGATGCGGCGTTGCTGGTCCCGCAGGCGGTGACGCCGAGAACGACGATGGCCATCGCGGCCAGAATTCGGGTAAGTCTTCCCATTGGTCTCCTTCCTCCCTTTGGCCGGACGGCGGCCCGGCGCGATCACGCAGAGGCCCAAGGGACCCCTCGCAGCGAGTCTATGACCGGCGCTCCCGCTTTGTCAATGAATTCGCGCCTCGCCTGCGTAGGCATTAGGAAGTATTAGCCCCGCGCGCGGTTTGGGTGACAGGAAGTGTTAGCGCCGTTTTAGGGTTTGCGTGATGGGGTGCAGGAGAGCGGCGTCGACTTTGGCCCGGCGCTCGAACGTCAGCAGGCCATTGCATTCCTGCTCGACATCGGTGAACTGCGTGTAGCAGAAGCCTTCCACCGGACCCGGCGCCATCAAGGCGGCGACAAGCTCCCGGTATCGGTCGACCAGCTCGGCCGCGCCGGCGCTCGTTTCATAACCCCAACCGCCTGAGCCTTCGAGCGCGATCCCACAGAACTCACTGACGATCACGGGTTCTCCCCGGTACGCGTAGCCATCGAGGTAGGGCGGCTGAGGCCTGCCAGACGGCTCGAGCGCGGACGCGAGCGTGGCGTATCGACGGCGCAGGTCGGCAGGAGCACTGTAGTCATGCAGGGTACACAGGTCGGTGCGCGCGTGTTCCCAGCCGTCGTTGGAAACGATGAGCCTCGTCCCATCGAGCTCTTGGGCACGCGCATAGAGTCGGTTGAGCACGCTCGCGATGACTCGGTCCTGCAATGGCCGCCGAAAACCAAAACTCTCATTCACGGGGACCCACGCGACGATGCAGGC
>VBKD01000001.1 GCA_005888075.1 Chloroflexota bacterium | reverse complement strand
CCGGATCGAGCAGTTCGCGCAGCGTCTCGCCCAGCGGCCCGGTTTCGAGCTCGACCTGCGCTCGCTCGACATCGCCGCACACGTCCTGCGGGAGCGGCTCGCCGGCAAAGTCCCAGATCACCGTGCGCAGCTTGTTGTCCACGTGAAAGGTCAAGCCGTGGTCGATCACCCATACGTTGTCGTCGGAGTCGAACAGGCAGTGGCCCGATTTGCGGTCGGCATTGTTGGTCACCACGTCAAACAGCGCGATGCGCACCCAGGTTTCGCGCTTCGTCGCGTGCGAGCTCAGAAAGTGGCGGCTGTCTGCTTCGATGAAGAGCTGCACGGCGCCCACGCCGTGCGGCGCCTTCGGCCTGACCACGGTGGGCGGGATACGAGGCCATCCGAGCGCCTTGCTCAGCTCGTAGGCGGCGACCTCACGCTTGTAAAGGGAGCCGGCCTCGAAGTCCCACAGGGGCGACTCGCCACGCGCGGGCTTGTACACGGCGGTCAGCCCGGAGGGCGGACATGGGTCGAGCCGTGCCAGGAACGTGTAGTTGGAGGCGCCGTGCAGGAGCCCGACGACCTTCATGTCGGGAAGCTCAGTGAGCAGGCGCTCCGCCTCGGGGGCCGGCAGTCGCCCCTGGGATTCAGAAGATCGGCCGCGCGCCATTCATGACCGGGCAAGGATGGCCGGCGGGGTCCATCGGGAGCCCGCATCGCGGGCACAGGGGGCGGCCGGCGGTGAGCACCTTGCCGGCCTGCTTCGAGAAGTCCACGGCCTGCTGGTGGCTGAGCCAGAACCGCACGCTGGTGACGTCGTCTACCGGCTGTTCCTCGGCTTCCGCGGCCTGGCTTGCGACCAGAACGAACATCTGACGCGTCTCGTGGTAGCCGAGGCCCATCTCTCCAATCTGCCATTCGGGCTCACCCGGCTGGGCGGTGACGTCGCCTCCAAGGTCGCCCGCCTCCGGCTCGGGCGCCTCGAGGCCCTGGGCCTCGAGCATCTCGTGAAGCCGGGCCACCAGCGCCTGGACCTGGGTTTTCTCGCAGGCCAGGGTCAGGGTTCGGCCGGAGCCCGTGGCGAGCAGAAAAGGGTAGGGGTCCAGATGGTTTTGCAGCCCGGCGGCTGGGGAACAAGAACCAGAGAGGTTCAAGTACGTGTTTGAACACGTCACCTGGAGGAAGAACTGATATATGCCAAAAACTGTAGGAATTGACCTGGGGACGACCAACTCCGTCATCGCCGTCATGGAAGGCGGCGAGCCGGTTGTCATTCCCAACGCGGAAGGTTCCAGGACCACCCCGTCCGTGGTCGCGTTCACCAAGTCCGGCGAGCGTCTGGTGGGCACCTTGGCCCGCCGGCAGGCTGCCGTCAACCCTGAGAACACGGTCTACTCGATCAAGCGATTCATGGGTCGCAAGGTCTCCGAGGTCGACTCGGAACGCAAGATCGTGCCTTACCAGGTGAAGCCGGGCAAGGACGACCGGGCGGTGGTGTTGGTCCCGAACGCCAACAAAGAGTTCACGCCCGAGGAGCTCTCGGCCATGATCCTTCAAAAGCTGAAGGCGGACGCCGAGGCATACCTGGGCGAAAAGGTGACCGACGCGGTCATCACCGTCCCCGCTTACTTCAACGACTCGCAGCGCCAGGCGACCAAGAACGCCGGTCAGATCGCGGGGCTGAACGTGCTGCGCATCATCAACGAGCCAACCGCCGCCTCGCTGGCCTATGGCCTGGACAAGAAGGCGAACGAGACGATCCTCGTCTTCGACCTCGGTGGCGGAACCTTCGACGTGTCCGTCCTCGATGTGGGCGACGGCGTGTTCGAGGTCAAGTCGACCAACGGCGACACCCACCTGGGTGGGGATGACTACGACCGCCGCATCGTCGATTGGCTCGCCGAGGAGTTCAAGAAGCAAAACGGCATCGACCTGAAGGCCGACCGCCAGGCACTGCAGCGCCTCACCGAGGCCGCGGAGCGGGCCAAGATCGAGCTTTCGAGCCGCCTCGAGACAACGGTCAACCTGCCGTTCATCACGGCGGATCAGACCGGACCGAAGCACCTCGAGATGACCCTGACCAGGGCCAAGTTCGAGTCGCTCACGGCCGACCTGACCGAGCGCACGCGCGGGCCGTTCCTCGCTGCGCTGAAGGACGCCAACCTGACCCCACAGCAGATCGATGAGGTCGTGCTGGTCGGTGGCGCCACCCGTATGCCGATCATCCAGCAGCTCGTCAAGGACCTGCTGGGCGGCAAGGAGCCTCACAAGGGAGTCAACCCGGACGAGGTCGTGGCCGTCGGAGCCGCGATCCAGGCCGGCGTGCTCAAGGGCGAGGTCAAGGACATCCTGCTCCTGGACGTGACGCCGCTCTCGCTGGGCGTCGAAACGCTGGGAGGCGTCATGACCAAGCTCATCGAGCGCAACACCACCATCCCAACCTCGCGGTCACAGGTGTTTTCGACCGCGGCCGACAACCAGACGTCGGTCGAGGTCCACGTCCTGCAGGGCGAGCGCGAGATGGCACGCGACAACCGAACCCTCGGACGCTTCCACCTGGACGGAATCCCACCGGCGCCGCGAGGCATGCCGCAGATCGAGGTCACGTTCGACCTCGACGCCAACGGCATCCTCAACGTCAAGGCGCAGGACAAGGGGACCGGCCGCGAGCAGTCGGTGACCATCACCGCGTCCTCGACCCTGTCGAAGGACGAGGTCGACCGGATGGTCAAGGAAGCCGAGCTCCACTCGTCCGAGGACCGCGCGAAGCGGGAAGAGGTCGAGCTCCGCAACCAGGCGGACCACATGATCCACCAGGCGGAGAAGGTCATCAAGGACAACGAGGCCAAGATCCCTGCCGACGTGAAGAGCGAGGTCACCACCAAGCTCGAGTCGCTGAAGACTACGGCCAAGGGCTCGGACACAAACGCGCTGCGGCGCGAGATGGACGAGTTCAACGAGTCACTGCAGAAGATCGGCCAGCACATCTACCAGGAGGCCGGGACGCCCGCAGGGGCGCCGGCGGATGGTACGAAGTCGGCCTCGGGTGAGCAGAAGAAGGACGAGGACGTGGTCGACGCGGACTACCGCGAAGTCAACTAAATAACGATCGGAGGGCTCGGCCGCAAGGCCGAGCCCTTATTTTTTGCCCACATACATGAGGGGATTTTGGATCGGCTACCTGCAGTCTCGGCCGAGACTGTGGGCGGTCGCCGGTTTGTGGGCAGGAATCCTCCTGATCGCCTTCGATATCTACGCGGCGGTCGTCACGTACATCCCCTGGTTTGCAGTTCGCAACGACTTCCGTTTGATCTATGGGGCGGCGCTGACCGGGCTCGAGCATGGCTACAGCCATCTCTACGACCTGAGCCTTCAGAAAGCGGTGACTGGGACGCTTGACGCGGGCTTCTACTGGCAGCCTTACCTCAACCCGCCGCCGCTGGCCTGGCTTGCGACACCCTTCACGCTCCTGCCTTTTGGCGTCGCGATCTGGCTTTGGACCGCGTTGCTCATCGGCTCGGCCCTGCTCGCCTGGTGGCTCGCCGCCCCTGGAACGGGGCTGACCAAGGCCGCACACCTGGCGCTGTTCCTCGGCTTGTTTCCGACCGCGTTCGGATTGATGGTCGGGCAGCCGGGCGCCATCGTCGTGGCCGCCGTTGCAGGCGCGTGGTGGCTGGCCGAGCGCAAGCGCGAGGTCGCGGCGGGACTGGTGCTGAGCGTGATCGCGATCAAGCCCCAGCTCGCGCTGCTCGTTCCTGTCTGCCTGCTCGTGTCGGGACGCGGCCGCGTCTTCACGGGGTGGCTCGCGGCCACCGGCGTCATCGCATTGGTGGCGCTCGCCATGCTCGGGCCTGACGGGGTCCAGAAATACCGCGATGTGCTCGCCCTGGCCTCGCAATGGGAGCCGACCCGGAGATACGCGATCGCCGGACCGCTCGGTCTGGGTCCCCAGGTTTACGTGGTCCAGACGATCGTGGTGGCGGTGGCTCTGGTCGCAGCCTGGCGGCACCGCCGCCTGGATGTGGGTCTACCGATCGCCACCGGCATCGTTGCGTCGCTCCTGTTCACCCCGTACGTCGGCTTTCAGGATTTCGAGATGCTCGTGCTCGGAGGCTGGCTTGTCATCCGGGCCCAGGCCTCGGCTGTGCAGGTGGCGCTCCTCGTGGCCGGGTACGTGCTGCTGGAGCTGGCGCTGCTTGTCCTGGCCGTGCCGATCCTTGTCGCCGAGGCATGCCTGCTGCTGTCGCTGCTGTGGAGCCGACGGTGGGATTCGAACCCACGACCTGCCACTTACGAGGCGGCTGCTCTGCCAGCTGAGCTACGTCGGCATTTTTGAGCAAATCCCCTTTCTGCCGCGGGTGCCTAGGCTAACATCGACAGGGGATGCGAACACTCGACGTTGAACGCCTTGCGGCCGGTGACTATGAGGTCATAAAGCCGCTTTTGGTTGACCTTCACCTTACCGAACAGGTCTACTACTCGGACCACCCGCAGCTCCAGCGTGAGGAGATCGAGAGGCACCTGAGAGAGGTCCCGTCGGCCTTTCGCGGCGAGAACATCGTCTATGCGGTGCGTGACGACGACGAGCATGTGATCGGCTTTTGCTGGATCGTGCTCTTCGATCCTGGCACCGGTCTCGAGGGCGAGATCGCCGAGCTCTACGTCGCTGCCGAGCACCGCGTCAAAGGCATCGGCGAGATGCTGGTCCGGCGCGCCACGAGGTTGTTTGCCGAGCGCCGCGTCACGCTCGGGTATGTCTGGACCAGGTCGGACAACCAGGCCGCGGTACATCTCTACAGCTCGGCCGGCTTTGAGCCGAACCGGCAGCTGGTCATGACCTGGTACCCGGTCGAGTCCTCGAACAGCTAGTCGTACCTACACTCAATTCGTGAGACCCATCGCGGCCGTGGCCGCCGGCCTCGTGGTGACCGCGCTGGTTGCACTGGGCGTGACGCTCGCGGTGCTCCGCGTCGAGTCGCGCACCAACACCCAGCAGGTCAACCTGCGAACGGGAGTATCCATCTCGGAGGACTCGGCGATCGTCCAGGCCGCCGCGAAAGCGCGGCCCGCCGTGGTCAGCGTCGTGACCGGTCAGCAGCCGGCTTCGGCGCGCGGTTCGGGCTACCTCGCGACCAGCGACGGCGTCATCGTCACCAACACCGACGTGATCGCGGGCGCCACCCGGATCACGGTGCTCATCCCGAACGACTCCAAGCCTCATGAAGCGCGCCTGGTCGACTACGACTGCCAGACCGGCGTAGCGGTGATCAAGATCGACAAGGTCAGCAACCTGCCGACGCTCGGTTTTGCCGACCCGGCGGCGCTGGTCCAGGGTCAGGTGGTGGTCGCCGTCGCGGGGCCTTTCGACGGCGGCGCAATCACGCCCGGATACGTGAGCGCCATGCACCGCGCGGTTTCCGTCACCGACGCCAGCAACTTGGGCCGGGTCGCCCAATACAGCGACACTATTCAGACCAATGCAGCCATCGACCGAGGCACGGCGGGTGGGCCGCTGTTGAACGTCGGCGGCCAGGTGATCGGCATCGCCATGCAGTCATCGACGTTTGACGCCCGCACCGGGCACGGCCTCAACGTCGCTGACATTCAGGACGACGTGCAGCAGATCCTGCAGACCGGACAGGTCGTGGTTGCCTCGCTGGGCACGACAAACGTCGACCTCGCCCCCGAGGTTGCGGCACTGAACGGGCTGCCCGGCGGCAGCCAGGTGGTGACGGTGGAGAAGGGCGGACCGGCAGGGTCGTCGCTGCAGCCAGGCGACATCATCACCCAGCTCGATGACGTCAAGGTTGACGCGGCGCATCCGCTTTCGCTTCTGCTTCGCTCGCGCTTTCATCCCAACCAGCGGGTGACGGTGACCTACTCGAGGTCCGGCAGCTCGACCCAGGCCGAAGCGACCCTGACCGGCCAGCACCCCGCGTGCCCGTGAGGTCTGTGATGTCCGGCAACGTCCGTGAAACCATCGCGAACGCGCTGGAGGCCGCGGTCAGGTCGCTGGGGGTCGACGGCGAGATCCCCGACCTCGAGCTCGGCCGCGCGAAAGTCGCCGACCACGGCGATTACGCCACCTCGGCAGGCCTCAAGCTGGCGCGGACGTTGCGGCAGGCCCCGCCCGCGATCGCAGCTCGGCTGGCGGAGGCGATCGTCGTCCCCGAAGACGCCGCCAGGGCCGAGGCTGCGGGCGGCTACGTCAACTTCCGGCTCACCGACTCCTGGTTGCAGCGCCTGGTCGGTCAGGTGGCGGCCGCGGGCGCGAGGTACGGGGCGGCCGACCTCGGCCACGGCGAGCGGCTGCAGGTCGAGTTCGGCAGCATCAACCCGACGGGCCCGCTCCACATCGGCCATGGGCGCGGCGTCACCCTCGGCGACTCCATCTGCCGCGTGCTCGAATTCACGGGCCACGACGTGCAGCGCGAGTACTACGTGAACTCGGACAACACCCAGACGCGAAGGTTCGGTGCATCCGTCTATGCCCGGCTTCACGGCCAGGAACCGCCCGAGGGCGGATACGTGGGCGAGTACGTCAAGGACATAGCGGACATGGCGCGGCAGGACCTGCCGGGTATCGAATCGCTGCCTGAGGACCAGGCCGAACCGAAGCTCCGCCGCTACGCGATGGAGAAGATCATCGACCAGATCCGCGCATCAGTTGCTCGCCTGGGCGTCGAGTACGACGAGTGGTTCTGGGAGTCGACCGTCTGGGAGTCCGACCTCGGGCCGACCGCCATCGAGCGCCTCCGCGAGGCGGGCTATCTGAGGGAGCGGGACGGAGCTCTGTGGTTCGGACCAGCGCTGCAAGAAAAGGAAGAGGCCGGCGAGAAGGTGGTCGAGGAAGAGGACCGCGTCGTGATAAGGGCCAACGGGCAGCCGACCTACTTCGCGTCCGACCTCGGTTACCTGATCAGCCGTTTCGAGCGCCGTGAATTCAACCGCGTGGTCGAGGTGTGGGCCGCCGACCATCACGGATATGTACCGCGCATGAAGTCGGCGGCGAGCGCGCTGGGCTTCGATCCGGAGAAGCTGGTGGTCATCCTCCACCAGATGGTCAACCTCAAGGAAGGCAAGATGTCCAAGCGCGCGGGGCGGTATGTCGCACTCGACGAGCTCATCGACCGAGTGGGCGCGGACGCCGTGCGCTTCTTCTACCTTCTGCGCTCGCCTGACACGACCATCGAGTTCGACCTCGAGCTCGCGGTCACGCAGGGGAACGAGAACCCCGTCTATTACGCGCAGTATGCGCACGCACGATTGTCGAACGTTGAGGTCACGGCAAGGGAGCGGTACGCGACCCTGCCGGGGGAGGCCGACACCTCATTGCTCGTTCAGCCGCATGAGCTCGATGTGGCGCGGCAGCTGGCTTTCTGGCCCGACGTGGTCGAGGACGCCGCGCGGATGCTCGAGCCCCACCGCATTCCTTATTACGTGCACGACCTCGCGACGGCGGTCCACCGCTTCTATCACGCGGGTAACGCCGAGAGTCAGTACCGCGTGGTCGTCGACGACCCGGCCCTCACGCGAGCACGGCTGGAGCTGTGCCGCGCGGCCCGTCACACTTTGAAGACTGCGCTGGACCTCATTGGCGTCAGCGCCCCCGAGCGCATGTGAGGAAATAAGGAGAAACCATTTGGACGTCACCTGGCTAGGACATGGCTGCTTCCGGCTTCGAGGCCGCGGCGCGGCCGTGGTCACCGATCCGTACCCGCCCGCGATCGGTCTCAAGCTCTCGCGAATGGACGCCGACCTCGTCACGGTCAGTCACGAGCACGAGAACCACAGCTACACCCAGGTGGTCCGCGACGGCGCCTACGAGATCCGCGGGCCGGGCGAGTACGAGGTTGCGGGTGTCAGCGTCATCGGCGTGCCGACTTTCCACGACTCGGAAAAAGGCGCCAAGCACGGTCGCAACACCGTGTATCTGATCGAGATCGACGACGTCACGATCTGCCATCTAGGCGATCTCGGCCACAAGCTCGATGACACCGAGGCCGAAGCGATCTCGTCGCCTGACGTCCTGCTCGTGCCGGTGGGCGGGCGAACGGCGATCAACGCCGCTCAGGCCGCTGAGGTCGTGCGCCAGCTGGAGCCTCGATTCGTGGTGCCGATGCACTACGCGATCCCCGGCCTGAAGCTCGAGCTCGACCCGATCGACCGGTTCCTGAAGGAGATGGGCGTCACTGCGTCCGAGCCTCAGCAGAAGCTCTCCGTCCAGAGGTCATCCGGAGAGTTCGAGACCAAAGTGGTCGTCCTGGAGCCGAAAGTCGAAGTAAAGGTTTAAGCAGGCCGGCGTCTTAGGTAGAATTCGAAAAACCGCCAGGAGGTCGTCTATGTCGAAATACGTCTTCGTGACCGGCGGTGTCGTCTCCTCGTTGGGGAAGGGCATCACGGCGGCGTCGATCGGGAATATCTTGAAGTCCCGACACCTCACCGTCTCTCTTCAGAAGCTCGACCCATACCTCAACGTCGACCCCGGCACGATGAGCCCGTACCAGCATGGCGAGGTCTTCGTCACCGACGACGGCGCGGAAACCGACCTCGACCTCGGGCACTACGAGCGTTTCGTCGATGAGAACCTCACGGTCGCGTCCAACGTCACGACCGGCAAGATCTATCAGGACGTGATCGCGCGCGAGCGGCGCGGCGATTACCTCGGCGCCACAGTGCAGGTCATCCCGCACGTCACCAACGTCATCAAGGAAAAGATCCTCCGCGCCTCCAAGGATCCGCAAGCCGACGTGGTCGTGGTCGAGGTGGGCGGGACGGTCGGCGACATCGAGAGCCTTCCTTTCCTGGAAGCGATCCGGCAGCTGAAGAACGACCTCGGCCGGCAGAACGTTTTCTACGTCCACTGCTCGCTGGTTCCGGTCGTGCGTGGCCAGGAGATGAAGACGAAGCCGACGCAGCACTCGGTGCAGGCGCTTCGCGCGATAGGAATCCAGCCCGACGCGATCATCTGTCGCTCGGAGATGCCGATCGATGCCGACCTCAAAGAGAAGATCGCGTTGTTCACGGATGTGGCGCGGGACGCGGTGGTCTCGGTTCCGGACGTCGAATCGATCTACGAGGTGCCGTTGATGCTCGAGGCCTCGGGCCTCGGCAAGGTGATGGCCAAGCACTTCGAGCTCGAGGAGTCGGTCCATAGCCCCAACCTCGGCCCCTGGACCAAGCTGGTCGATCGCATCGAGCATCCGCGGGCGACCGTGCCGATAGCTGTGGTCGGCAAGTACATCGCGCTGCCCGACGCATACCTCAGCGTCATCGAGTCCTTGCGTCACGCGGGGATCCACCACGGTCTCGAGATCGACATCCGGTGGGTCTCGTCGGAGAAGATCGACGCGGGCGATACGTCGCCGCTGATGGGAGTCGCCGGAATCGTGGTCCCAGGCGGGTTTGGCTACCGGGGCATCGAAGGCAAGGTCATGGCCTCGCGCTACGCGCGGCACAACCGCATTCCTTATCTGGGACTGTGCCTTGGGATGCAGTGTGCCGTCATCGACTTCGCGCGGGAGATGCTGAATGCGCCCGACGCCAACTCCACCGAGTTCGCGGCCTTCACGTCGACTCCCGTGATCGACCTGATGCCCGAGCAGCGCAACGTCGACCAGATGGGTGGCTCGATGCGGCTGGGCCTTTATCCGTGCAAGCTGCTGCCAGGCTCCCTGGCGCACAAGGCGTACGGTGAAGAGGTGGTCTATGAGCGCCACCGCCACCGCTTTGAGTTCAACAACGAGTACCGCGAGGTGATGAGCGAGGCGGGCATGGTGTTCAGCGGCGTCTCACCCAATGGAAGGTTGGTGGAGATCGTCGAGATCGCCGACCACCCATGGTTCGTCGCCAGCCAGTTTCATCCGGAATTCCGCTCGCGCCCGAACCGGCCGCACCCATTGTTCCGGGACTTCGTCCGTGCGGCGTTCCTGCAGAGCGGCATCGACCAGATGGAGCTGCGTCCCGCGGAGCTTTTGGAAGAGCCCGAGTAGTCAGGTAGTCCCATGGAACAGCACAGGAGCGGCATTCCGTCTTTCCAGGCGCGCGCAGAGCTCTCCCTCGAGCTCGTTCACGCGACGGAGGCCGCGGCCCTTGCGGGCGCCCGGTTTCTCGGCAGGGGGGATCCTGACCGCGTAACCGAGGTCGCCTCAGATGCGATGCGCCAGTCGCTCGAAGGATCGGGGCTCACCGGCACCGTCGTGCTCAGCCCTCGGCACCAGACGTACCTGCCGCGCGGCATGGTCATCCAAGGCGGGGATCGGAAGGTCGACCTCGGACCGTTCCCCATCGAGGGCGCGAGCCAGGTCGCGCGCGGTCACATCAATGCCGTCTCGGTGCTGGTCGCTGTTGAGCCGGGCGGTTTCGCAACGCTGCCGGAGGTCTCCCACATGGAGAAGTTCGTGGCCGGACCGGCGGCCAGAGGCGCCATCGATCTAGACGATGCGATCGCCGACAACCTTCGTCGCATCGCTTTCGCCCGGGACGTCCGGGTGCAGGACCTGACCGTCGCCATCCTCGAGCGCCCACGCCACCAGGAGGTCATCGCCGAGGTGGCGGCCACCGGAGCGCGCATCCGCATGCTCGAAGAGGGCGACTTTGCCAGCGCCGTCATGGCCGCCCTTCCAGGCACCGGGATCGATGCCGCGATCGGCATCGGCGACCCGTACGCCACCCTTGCCTCCGCGTGTGCGATGCGGTGCCTGGGCGGCGAGATTCAGGCGCGTCTGTGGCCGCGAAGTGACGAGGAGCAAAGCCTCATCGGGGAGCTGGCGACGCATATCTACGGCGTCGCCGAACTGGCTCCGGGGGCCGACATTGCGGTCGCCATTACCGGGGTCACGGGCGGTCCGCTGCTGCCAGGAGTCGCCTACGGCAGCGGCTACGCCGAAACGTCGTCGCTGCTGATGTCAAGCCGCCACGCCACCGTGAGACGCATGACGACGCGCCACCTGGTGGTAGGAGAAATCAGCTAAGGAAGAGTCGGATTAGCTGGGGAATGGAGGGGGTATCAATAAATCGAACAATGAGCGACCCCTACCGCCCTGCCCAGTCCGGAGAGTACCTTCCCCCGCCGCCCGCCTACCAGGGCGCCGCGGACATCCCGCCGGAGTCTCCCCTCCACTACTCGCCACCGGCCCAGCGGAACGACCGTGGGGTGCTCGGCTGGCTTGCTTCCGCCGCGCTCGCGGTGTGGGCAGTCGTCAAGTACGGCCTCATCTTCCTGGTCAAGATCCCGGCGGCCAAGACGATCCTGACGCTGATCATCAGCTTCGGCGGATACGCGCTGTTTTACGGTCCGTGGTTCGCCGTCGCGCTGGTGACGATGATCCTCATCCACGAGATGGGGCACGTGATCGAGATCAGGCGGCAGGGCATGCAGGCGACCGCGCCGATCTTCATCCCGTTCCTGGGCGCGGCGATCTTCCAGCGCTCACACCCTACCGACGCCCTGAAGCAAGCCCAGATCGGCATCGCCGGGCCTATCGCCGGCACGATCGGGGCGACCGCGGCCTTCCTGCTGTACGGCACGACTCACAACGAGCTGTTCCTGCTGGCGGCATGGGTCGGCTTCTACATCAACCTCTTCAACATGATCCCGATCTGGATGCTGGACGGCGCCTGGATCCTGGGGCCTGTCTCGCCGTGGTTCCAGGTCGTGGCATTGGTCTTCATCGGGTTCCTGGTGGTCGCGTTCCACCTGTTCGTCAGCCCGCTGCTGATCATCTTCGCCCTGCTCGGTATTCCTTACCTGGTGGCCCGTTTCAGGAACGCCGGGGACCCGTACTACACGTCAGTGCCGTCGAGCGGCAAATGGGCCATGGGCTTCGCCTGGCTGGGCCTCCTGCTCTACCTCGGGACGATGAGCCTGCAGGCCAATAGTTTGCTCGGCGCCCTCGCTCGG
>VBKD01000207.1 GCA_005888075.1 Chloroflexota bacterium | reverse complement strand
ACACGAGCGCGTCTACGTCGTCGAGCAGAACAGGGACGGCCAGGTCTTCGACATCATCCGGCTGGCGCTGCCGGCCGAGCTCATCAACCGAGTCCGCTCGATCCGTCACTACAACGGCCAGCCCATCCCAGCCGCGGCCATAACCGAACCGCTTCTTGCACTGGAGGCCGTACCCGTATGAGCACAACGTTGAACCGGATCGGATTGCCGCGCGACGCTTACAAGGGCGCCGCGACGACCCTGTGCGCGGGCTGCGGCCACAACTCGATCACCAACCACATGATCAAGGCGCTGTACGAGCTCGGCATCGAGCCCCACAGGCTCGCCAAGATGTCCGGCATCGGATGCTCGTCCAAGACGCCCGCCTATTTCGTCGAGAGCGCGCACGGATTCAACGGCGTGCACGGGCGAATGCCGGCTTTGACGACAGGCGCGCACCTCGCGAACCGCCAGATGGTCATGCTCGGCGTATCTGGCGACGGCGACACCGCGTCGATCGGTCTCGGACAGTTCATGCACATGATCCGCCGCAACGTCGACTGCACCTACATCATCGAGGACAACGGCACCTACGGCCTGACCAAGGGTCAGTTCTCGGCGACGGCGGACATCGGATCAGTGCAGAAGAAGGGCGCGGTCAACACGTTCCAGCCAATCGACCCCTGCGCCGTGGCTCTCGCGTTGGGCTGCTCCTTCGTCGCCCGTTCGTTCAGCGGCGACGGCAAGCAGATCGTCCCCCTCATCAAGGCGGCCATCGCGCATCGCGGGACGGCGGTCCTCGACATCATCTCGCCCTGCGTGACCTTCAACGACCACGACGGCTCGACGAAGAGCTACAGCTGGGTGAAGGACCACGAGGAGTCGATCGCCGACGTCTCATTCATCCCGTTCTTCGAGGAAGTGCACGTCGACTACGAGCCCGGGACGATCCGCGACGTGGAGCTGCACGACGGCTCTCACATCATGCTGAAGAAGCTGGGTGACGATCACGACCCGACCGACCGTCGCGCCGCGATCCGCGTGATTGAGGAGGGACGCGCTGCGGGACACCTGGTGACGGGACTGCTCTATGTCGACACCGCGATGGCGGATTTCGCCACGACGGAGCAAATTCCCGAGACGCCGCTCAAGGATCTGGGCGAGGACGAGCTGCGTTTGACGCGCGACCAGTTCGCCCAGTTCATGTCTGAGTTCGCCTGACAATCGCCCCCTCTGTCGCCTGCGGCGACACCTCCCCATGAATGGGGAGGAGATCGTCAAAGGCACACGGCTCGCCGCCCGGCGTGACCCGGCGCTGGCCAAGCTCATCAAGCGGGTCGGGCCGATGAATCTGCGCGATCCCCTGGACGACAGCTTCGCGGCTCTGGTGCGCTCGATCATGTACCAGCAGCTGGCCGGCGCGGCAGCGGCCGCCATCCACGGACGATTCCTGAAGCTTTTCGCGGGCGGGCTCTCCCCCGCCGCGGTCCTGGCCCTGGCGGACGGCACGATGCGCACCGCGGGAGTCAGCGGCTCTAAAGCTGCGGCCATCACGGACCTCGCGCAGAAGGTCGTCGAAGGCCTGGTGCCGCTCGGCGACGTTGATTCGCTGACCGACGAGGAGATCGTGACGCGATTGGTCCAGGTGCGAGGCATTGGCCGCTGGACCGCCGAGATGTTCCTCATCTTCCAGCTGCGGCGCCTCGACATCTGGCCGGTCGACGATTACGGCGTCCGGAAGGGATGGGCGCTAGCGCACGGGCTGAAGGAGCCGGTGAGCCCTCGCGTTCTACAGGCTGAGGGCGAGCGTTTTCGACCGTATCGAACGATCGCCGCCTGGTATTGCTGGCGCGCGGTTGAGAACATCGTGCTGCCGACTTGATGGAGGATGGTGATTCCGTGATCGCTTTACCTGATTCGCCCGAGGCTTTCAAAGAGGCGACCTGGCAGGACGTCCTGCCCTATTACGAAGAGCTGGCGGCGCGGCCGCTCGATCCGAGCAACGTCGAAGCATGGCTCGCCGATTGGTCGAGCTTCGAGGCGCTGATCGCAGAGGCTCGCAACCTCGCCAACTTCGCGTACTCCTGCGATACCGCAAACCCGGAACTCGAAGCTGCTCAGCTGCGATTCGGCACGGACATCTCACCCAAGGCGCAGGAGCAGCGAGTGCGACTGCAGGCTCGTTTGGTTGATCTCGGGTACGAGCGCGCCGGTCTCGAGATGATGGTGCGCCGGATCAAGAACGAGATGAGCCTCTTCCGCGAGGCCAACGTTCAGCTCTCGGCCGACGTGTCCAGGCTCACGACAGAGTGGGCCAAGGTCAGCGGCGCGATGACGGTCGAATGGGAAGGCGAAGAGAAAACGCCCGCGCAGCTGCTTCCATTTCTGGAAAGCACCGATCGGGGGGTTCGGGAGCGCGCGTTTCGTTTGCGCGCCAAGCCGTACATCGAGCAGCGCGAGACACTGGCCGGCCTTTTTGACCGGATGTACGACCTGCGCCAGCAGATCGGTTTGAACGCCGGCTTCAAGAACTTCCGCGACTACATCCATCAGGAGAAAAACCGCTTCGACTACACCCCCGCTGACTGCCTTCGCTTTCAAGACGCGGTCGAGACCGCGGTGCTGCCGGCGGTGAAGCGGATCCACGATCGCCGACGGCGACAGATGGGAGTCGATCGGCTGCGGCCGTGGGACCTCAACGTCGACCCGAAGGGCCGCGCCGCTCTGCAGCCGTTCGGCGACATTGCGACACTCCTGGATAGAGCCCGCGACATCTTCGGGCGCGTCGACCCTGACTTCCGCGGGTTTTTCCAGAAGATGGAGGACGCGCGCCTCCTCGACCTCGAGAACCGCAAGGGCAAAGCTCCCGGCGCCTACTGCGACGATTTGCCCTACAGCAAGATGCCGCTCATCGTGATGAACGCCGTGGGCATCGACGACGACGTCCGAACGCTGCTCCACGAATCAGGCCACGCATTTCACTGCCTGGAGGCGGTGCAGCTGCCACTGGTTTT
>VBKD01000206.1 GCA_005888075.1 Chloroflexota bacterium | reverse complement strand
GCCGGTTACATCTATCTCATCGTGTCAGTGCACGAGGGCAAGGCGGTCGACGCCAACGCGTTCATCGCGGACCGAGACGGAGGACCTTTTGGCTCCGAGCCCGTAGAGGTCATCTAGCCGATCGGTCCTCCAAACCCGTCTAATTGACCGGTGGCTCGCCCCATCGTCGCCATCGTCGGACGCCCAAACGTCGGCAAATCGACCCTTTTCAACCGCATCCTGGGTTGGAAGAAGGCGATCGTCGACCCTCAGTCAGGCCTCACGCGTGACCGCCTCTACGGCGTAGCCGAGTGGAGCGGGCGCGAGTTCACCGTGGTGGACACCGCGGGTTTGGACCTGGACACGGCGAACGACGCCTCCCGCGCCGCCATCGAGGCGCAGACCAGGGTCGCGATCGAGCAGGCGCAGGTCATCGTGCTGCTGCTCGACGTGCGCCAGGGCCTGACCCCGATCGACCGCGACATCGCGCAGCTGCTGCGGAAGTCGCGTCGCAACGTGATCGTGGCGGCGAACAAGGCCGACTCGCCGCGCGAACGCCACTTCGCGCATGAGGTGCTGGAGCTTGGCTTCGACGAGCCCTTCCTGATCTCGGCCCAGCATGGGCTCGGAGTGGGGGACATGCTCGATCGAGTGGTCGAGGCGCTTCCCCCGCTCGAGATGAAATCGCCCGCCGAGGAGAAGGCCGACCGTCTGGCCATCATGGGCCGGCCGAACGTCGGCAAGTCGTCAGTGCTCAATGCCCTCCTGGGCGACGAACGCGCGCTCGTCAGCGAGGTCCCAGGCACCACGCGTGACCCGGTGGACACTGAGCTCGTCTTCGACGGCATCCCGGTCGTGCTCATCGACACCGCCGGCATCCGCCGCAAGTCCTCGCATCGCGACCGCCTCGAGCGCTACAGCCTCCTTCGCGGTATCCACGCCATGGAGCGCGCTGATGTGGTGCTGCTGGTCATCGAAGCATCGGCCGGTGTCCTGGCTCAGGACCAGCACGTGGCGGGCTACGCGCTCGAAGCGGGAAAGGGTCTCGTGATCGTGGTCAACAAGATCGACCTGGTCGAGCCGAAGATGCGCCAGTCGGCGTACTGGCGCACGGCGCTTCTCAAGGACTTCAAATTCGCTCCGTTTGCCCCGGTGGTGGCGGTTTCCGCGAAGACCAAGGAGGGCATCGGATCGGTCATCCTGACAGCGCTCGAGGTGGTCGGACACCGCCGGACCAGGATGGCGCCCAACGAGCTCAACCGCGTGCTGCGTGGGGCGTTCCAGGAGCACCCGGCGCCATCGTTCAAGGGGCGCCGCCTCAAGCTCAACTACGCCACCCAGGCCGCGGGCGAGACGCCAACCGTGGTGCTCTTCGTCAACGACACGGGGCTGCTGCACTTCTCCTACCGCCGCTACCTGGAGAAGAAGATCCGCGAGCGATTCGGGTTGGCGGGCAATCCTCTGCGGCTGGTCCTGAGGGCGGGTGAAGACCGGCGGACAGCGAAATAGCCTGATCCGACGTTTACATTTCCATCATGCCCGGCCGACAACCGCCTGACGGCGAGGTGATCTATTGATGCCATGGCCGCCGGTTTGAGCTCGAAGATCATGGTCGTCGACGACGAGAAGCACATCCTGGAGCTGGCGCGCCTGTACCTGACCCGCGAGGGTTACGAGGTCGAGGAGGTGGGGGATGGGGCGCAGGCCCTGACCCGGTTCGGCCAGGTCAGGCCGGACCTGGTCATCCTCGACATCATGCTGCCGGGCACGGACGGCCTGACGATCTGCAAGGAGATCCGCAAACAGAGCCAGGTTCCGATCATCATGCTGACCGCCCGCGACGAGGTGACCGACAAGGTAGTCGGCCTCGAGGTGGGCGCCGACGACTACCTGACCAAGCCGTTCCATCCACAGGAGCTGGTCGCGCGCGCAAAGGCTCTGCTTCGCCGGGCCCGGATCGAGCCGGACCAGCCCAGGCTCGTCCGCGCCGGCAACCTCGAGGTCGACCTCGAGCGCCATGAGATTCGCTACGGCAAGGAGCGAATCCAGCTCCGACCCAAGGAGTTCGACCTGCTGACCCTTCTGGCCCGGCATCCGGGCCGTGTCTTCCAGCGCAGCGAGCTGCTCGACCTGGTCTGGGGTTATGACTTTCCCGGCTACACGCGCACCGTCGACGTCCACGTGCAGCAGGTGCGCGAGAAGCTGGCTGCCGGTAAGGTCACTGATCCGGTGATCGAGACCGTCTGGGGCGTGGGATACCGACTGGAGCTGGCGGAGAGCTGACCCTTCGAAACCGTCTACTGGCGGCGGCCGCGGGCATCGTCGGCGTGAGTCTCGTGCTTGGGGGCGCGCTGACCTGGTTCCTGGTCCGCGACCTGGAGTTTCAAAGCGTGCAGGACCAGCTGGACCGCCAGGTCCTCGTC
>VBKD01000045.1 GCA_005888075.1 Chloroflexota bacterium | reverse complement strand
TCGTGCCGTGGATCATCGGCTTTCTTGCGTTCACCCTCTATCCGATCATTTACTCGCTTTACCTGAGCTTCCAGCAGTACTCCGGCTTCGGCGATGCGGTCCCGGTTGGGATTGCGAACTACCGGCACATGGTCAACGATCCGCTCTTCTGGAAGGCGCTTTTCAACACCGCCTACTACACCGCCCTCGCAGTTCCCATCGGACTGGTTGTTGCGATCGTGCTCGCGCTGCTGATGAACCAGAACGTGCGCGAAGTCGCCGTCTATCGAGCGGCGTTCTACCTGCCGTCGATCCTGCCGCTCTTCGCGTTGACGTTCATCTTCATAGTGCTGCTCAACCCAAGGTTTGGTGCGGTCAACTTCTTTCTCGGTCTGCTGCATGTGCCGACCATCAACTGGCTTGGCGACGCGAGGTGGACCAAGATCTCAATCGTCATCCTGGCCCAGCTCGGCGCAGGAGGGCCGGCCCTGATCTTCCTGGCCTCATTGCGCGCGGTTCCGGTCGAGCTGTATGAGTCGGCCAAGTTGGAGGGGGCTGGACCGATACGCCGGTTCTGGTACATCACGGCGCCTTTGATCACGCCGGTCATCCTCTATGACCTCATCTACGGCACCATCCTGGGGCTGCAGATCTTCACCCCTGCGTACATCCTGGTCGGAGGAACAAGCGGCGGGGCCGCGTACACCGCCGGGCCTGAGAACTCGCTTTTGTTTTACGTCTTCTACCTCTACAAGAACGCCTTCCAATACAGCGACATGGGCTACGCCTCCGCACTGGCCTGGGTGCTCTTTGTGATCAGCGTTGCGCTTGCGCTGGTGATCATGCGTTGGTCCCAGTACTGGGTCCATTACGAGGTTTGAGGTGACGATAGCTCGCGAGATAAGAGAGGCGCCGCGAGTTGCCGTCGAGCGTGTACCGACGCCACGCCCGCCGCTGTTAAGTCGCCGGATTCCTCGCGGCATCCTCGTTCGAGTCGGCCTGATCCTCGCGTGCGTGTTCTTCTTGCTCCCGTTTTACTGGATGGCGAACTCGGCGGTGAAGTCAACCGCTGAGCTCTCGACCTTCCCACCGACTTTGATCCCGCTATCGCTCAGGTTCGAGAACTTCGTCAATGCCGTCAACTACATCCCGTTCGGAACTTTCCTACTGAATTCAGTCATCCTGACCGCCGGCATCACGCTGGGTGCGGCCCTTTCCAACCCGCTGATTGCCTACGGTTTCTCGCGAATCAAGTGGCCGGGACGTGACATTGTGTTCGGGATCGTCATGGCCACGATCTTCCTTCCATTCCCGGTGCTGATCGTCGCGCTGTTCGACATCTTTGCCAAGCTGCACTGGATCGACACGTTCCTTCCCATGATCATTCCTGCCTTCTTCGGCAGTCCGTTCTTCATCTTCCTCATGCGGCAGTTCTATCTGGCTCTGCCGGCGGAGATCTCGGAGGCGGCCCGCATCGACGGCGCCAACGAGTTCCAGGTCTACCTTTTCATCATCCTGCCCCTCGCGAAGCCGGCGGTGGCGGCCGTGATCATCTTCGCGGCGGTCCAGGCCTGGGGAGAGTTTCTCGCTCCTTTGCTGTACCTGCAGGACGAGACGAAGTACCCGCTGTCAATTGGCCTGCAGTTCTATCGCCAGTCACACGATGTCGCGTACAACCTCCTGATGGCGGCCTCCACCTTGATCGTGCTGCCAGTGGTCGCTCTCTTCATTGCCTTCCAGCGCTTCTTCATCCAGGGAGTGACGGCGGGCAGCGTCAAGGGATAGCTCCCACCCAGATCACAGGATTGCTCGTCCGGTCGGAGCGTCGAAGAAGTGCAGGCGCTGCACGTCAATGCCCAGTCGCAAGCGCTCGCCGTGGTGGACCCTCAGATTGAGATTGACGCGCGCGGTGATCGCGTCGTCGCCGACCGAGCCGTAGACGAACTGGTCCGGCCCGAGAATCTCCGCCGTGTCCACTTGCAGATTGATTTCGGGATTGTTGCTGCTGATGCGCTCGGTCAGGTCTTCGGGTCGGATACCTAAAATCCCGCTCTCCACCCGGGGCGCGAGTGGCAGCTCGACGGCGAAGCCCGATGCTGTCGCCGTCCTGCGATCGATCGTGACCGGGATGAAGTTCATGCTCGGGCTTCCGATGAATCCCGCGACGAACATGTTTGCGGGCTTCTCGTAGACCTGACGCGGAGGTCCGACCTGCAGAACAACGCCGTCCCTCATGACCGCGATGCGGTCGCCCAACGTCAGGGCTTCGACCTGGTCATGCGTCACGTAGATGAAGGTGGCGTTGAGCTTGCGATGCAGCTTCTGCAGCTCGACGCGCATGTGCAGGCGCAGCTTCGCGTCGAGGCTGGAGAGCGGCTCGTCGAGAAGGAAGACCTGCGGCTCGCGAACCATGGCGCGGCCCAACGCGACGCGCTGCCGCTGGCCGCCGGACAGTTTGCCGGGTTTGCGCTTCAGCAAGAGATCAAGCTCGAGGATGTCCGCGGCGGCGGTGATGCGCCGTTCGATCTCGTCGCGCGCCATGCCCTGCATCCGCAAGCCGAAAGCCATGTTGTCGAAAACGCTCATGTGTGGGTAGAGCGCGTAGGCCTGGAACACCATGGCGATATCTCGGTTTTGGGAGGGAACATCGTTGACTACGTGCTCATCGATCTTGATCTCGCCCTCCGACACATCTTCCAGGCCCGCCAGCATCCGGAGTGCGGTGGACTTGCCGCATCCTGACGGACCGACGAGAACCATGAACTCGGTGTCCTTGACCTCCAGGCTCATGTCGTTCACGGCGGTGACGCCGCCGGAGAACTGCTTTGTGACGTGATCGAAGGTCACGGACGCCATTGCGGTCACACGGCTGACTGCTGACGAAACCGTCGCACCTGTACCGGCTCGCGCCGCGTGGCCGACTCCACGGCCGCGGCCACCATCGCGATGGTGCCGAGGTTGTCACGCCCTGAGGTCTCTGCCTCGCGGCTCCCACGAACAGCGCTTGCGAACTCGGTGAGCGTCCCGGCCCGGTCTATTCGCGACATCCCAGGCAGTGACATGGGCCGTGGGCTGCCGCCGCGTGGCCTCAAGATGACCCTGTCGTTCAAGACGTTATCCTCACCACGGCTGGTCCAGAAAATCTCCCCTTGCTCGAAGTCCATCCTCCACTCACCGGCCCAGGGTGTACTCGGCCCGGCGCTGATCCAGCTTCCTCGGTAGCTGACCATCACATCGCCACCGAAATCCAGCGACGCGATCGCGACGCAGGGACCGTCGTAGCCGCTCCAGTCCGGGTTCCAGGCGTTGCAATAGATGCTCTCTGGCTCGCGTCCCACGACGAGGCGCAACAGGTCGAAGTGATGGATGGACATGTCGACCAGCAGCGGCTGGGCCTCGAAGTGATGCCGGCGACGGCGATTCGGAGGGGCCGCATCATTCTGGCGAAAGTCAATCGAGATCTGGTGCAGGCGGCCCAGAGGAGCCTCTTTGACGAGCCGGGCCGCGGTTCTCGAGGCGGGAAAGCAGCGGTAATTCTGGCTGACCATCAAGGTCAACGCCTTGGCGGCGGCCAGATCCACCAGCTCCTGCGCGCACTCGAGGGTGTCGGCAAACGGCTTCTCCACCAGGACGTGCATCCCGGCTTTGAGAGCGGCCTGCGTGAGGGGAGCGTGAGTAGGAAGTGTCGTGGTGACAAGGACAGCCTGGGGCTTGGTTGCCTCGAGAGCGTCGTTCAGCGACGCAAAGCACTGCTCAGGTGAGATTGAAGACAGCTCTTGAAGCGTCGCGAGCGCTAGCGGGTCCGAGTCCACGCAGCCGACGAGCTCGACCTCCACGACCTCGGGCACGACCAGCCTGGCCCAGTCCCGACCCCAGGTGCCCAATCCAACCTGGACCACGCGCAACCTGTTCTCGGTGTCTTTGGTCATGCCGCTCGCGTACTAAGCCTGGCCGGCCGAAAGCCCCCGCGCGCGTCCTCTACTAATGCCGCCAAATCGTGTGCATAGTATGGCAATCGAATTTCTGCAGTCGGATGCACGAACCAGGTGAGCGTTGTGGTCGGCCTCGACATCGGAACCAGCGGCGTTCGAGCGCTGGCCGTAAACAAGGCGGGGGATGTGGTGGCCGATTCATCGGCGGAGTATGCGATTCTCGCGCCCAGGCCAGGCTGGTCGGAGCAGCATCCGGAGGACTGGTGGAAAGCGGTTTCGACGGTACTTCGCGAAGTCGCGACTGCGACCGACGGACAGGTCGTGGCGATTGGTCTCGCCGGCCAGATGCATGGGTCAGTCTTCCTCGATGCTCGCGATCGGGTCATCCGGCCGGCGCTGCTCTGGAATGACCAGCGCACGGACCGGCAGTGCCGGCAGATAACTGAAACGATCGGGCGAGACAAGCTGGTGGCGATAACCGGCAACCCTGCGTTGACCGGGTTCCAGGCGCCCAAAGTCCTGTGGCTTCGCGACGAGGAACCCGCCCATTTCAAGCAGGTGGCTCACCTGCTCCTCCCCAAGGACTACATTCGGCTGCAGCTCTCGCATGAGTACGCGACGGATGCGTCAGACGCATCCGGAACGCTGTTGCTAGACCTCCGGCAACGAGGTTGGTCGCAAGAGATCTTGAACGCGCTCGAGATACCTGAGCAGTGGCTCCCCGCGGTGTACGAGAGCTCGATGACAGCTGGAGCTCTCGACCCGCACGCTGCGGCCGAGCTCGGCCTTCCGGCAGGAATCCCGATCTCCGCCGGAGCTGGCGACAACGCGGCTGCGGCGGTTGGAATCGGGGTCGTCGAGGACGGGCTCATCAGCTCATCTATAGGCAGCAGCGGCGTGTTGTTCGCGAATATGACCAAAATCCAGCCGGATCCGTCGGGCCGGCTGCATGCGTTTTGTCACGCGGTTCCGGGGGGCTATCACCTGCTTGGCGTCACGCTGGCGGCGGGCGCATCGCTCCGCTGGTGGCGGTCGGTGCTGAACAGTGAAGGTGGCTACGGCGCCCTGAGCGAGCTCGCGGCCACCGCTCCCCCAGGTGCGGAGGGACTCATCTTCCTGCCCTATCTCACAGGAGAGCGCACCCCACATCTGGACCCGTTCGCGCGCGGAGCATTCTTTGGGCTCACCTCACGCCACGGGCCTGCGCACCTCACACGGGCGTTGATGGAGGGTGTGGTTTTCAGCCTGGCGGACAGCCTGGCCGTCATGGTTGAGCTCGGCCTCTCGATCAAACAGATCCGCGTCATCGGCGGCGGCGGCCGCAGCCCGCTCTGGCGTCAGATCCAGGCAGACGTATTCGGAATCCCCGTCTACCGGACAGTCGTCGACGAGGGCCCGGCCTACGGCGCGGCCCTCCTGGCCGGGGTAAGCGCCGGCCTCTTTTCAAGCGTGGACGAAGCCTGTTCGGTGGTGCGACTTCGTCCGGAGGTCACTGAGCCGGATGAGCGTCGAACCCAGCTTTACAAGGCCTACTTCGAGCTCTACAGGAGCCTCTATCCGCTCACCTCATCGGTAATGGCGGGGCTATCCCACCTTGCGTTGGACGACGGACTGCTGCCACCTAAGATGGATCGACCATGAGGGATCCGGCAAATGGTGGTAGTAGTGGCCGTCGAGACCAGCAGGCCGCCTTCGAAATCATCGACGGCCTCGCTGACGCAAGGCTGACACCGGCTGAGTTCCTGGCTGCGGTTACCAAAGCCCTGAGTGAGGTTCGATCAGGAACGTGGGTAGTGACCTTGATGGGCAAGGATCCGAGCTCTTCGCTGGTGCTGTCCGGTGACAGCACAAATCCGTCGATGGCCGGTTACGTGGACGGAATGGTGGCAGAAGTCGATCGTCCCCAAAGGGCGCCGACAATGAGCCTTTCACAGCAGGTGATTGAGACCGGCCGTCGAGTGTTCTGGCCTGCGCTACCGTGGCTGGAGTTCGTGTCGATGCTCACACCCTTTGAACAGACCTACCTCAAGGACAACCCCCCGCCGATCACACCCGAATTGCAAAGCGTCCTGGTTGTGCCGATGCATTCCCGTGGGGCCATAGTTGGATCGCTTGCGCTTTTCGAGCCGAATGCCTCCTATCCAATCACCCCAAAGGATGCAGATTGGATCCAGGAAGCGGCAGACCGCGTTGGCATGGTGACCGAGAACGCACAGCTATATGAGGACGCGATCATGCGTCTGGACCGCCTCAGCTCAATGCAGAGGGTTAGTCGGGCGATATCTGCCAGTCTGGACCTCCCATTCACGCTCAAAGTCATCCTGGAACAGGTCATCCACCAGCTCCAAGTGGATGCGGCAGACGTGCTGCTGATTGACGAAAGCGATGGGATGCTCGCGACGGCTGCGAGCACGGGTTTCATGCTCACCGCGATACCCAACTTCCGACTGCCGCTGGACGAGGGCCTGACTGGTCGCGTGTTGGCAGGCCGGCACATCGAAACAGTCTCTTCTCCAAGCGAGTTCTCGCAGGCCCAACGACGTTCTTTTTTCGCTCGCGAAGGATTCAAGACATACGGATCGGTGCCACTTGCAGCCCATGGGAAGCTCGCCGGCGTGATGGAGGTCTTCCATCGATCGATCTTGGACCCGGACAACGAATGGCTCTCCTTCCTGGAGGCGATGGCATGCGTCGCGGCGATTGCCGTCAACATCGCAACGCTCAATGAAAGGCTGAATGCCGCCGGCCCGAGCCATCCATCGGACAAGATCATGGCCAGGGTGCCCGAATTGAGCCGCTTGGAATGGGAAGTGTTGAAGTTGGTCGTTCAGGGCCAGACCAACCGGGAGATCTCGGCGCACATCCACCTGAGCCAGAACACAGTCAAGTTCCATATCCGCCAGATGCTGCAGAAAACGGACAGCACCAACCGCACAGACCTCACACGCCGGGCAATGCAGCATGGGTGGCTTCAGTAGGATCGCAGCCGCCACGTAGGCCCCGCCTCGAGTGGCGGCGGTCGATCGCTTAACGGCCGCTAAACAGTACGCTCTGCTCTCGGTGTGAAGCGAGGACCACGCGGGTCCGGTATAGCTGTAGACCCGTCCCGTGTCCGGGAAGCGCGGGAGTCCGCGGGACTGAGCTTGGCCCAGCTCGCCGGGGGCCAGATCTCTCGAACGTTCATTCATCTCGTCGAGCATGGCCGCGCCCGCCCATCACCCAAAGTGCTCCAACTGATCGCTCATCGCACCGGCAAACCAATCGAATACTTCCTAAGGCCTGCCGATCGCGAGTCCCAATCTGATGGCGACCTCGCCGCCGAGCTCACAGACGTCGCTGTTCGAGTCAAGCAGTTTGCGATGAGTAAGCGACTCAACACCTTTGAGCGTGAGGCGATGAAGACTGTCGAGGCGTCTCTTCGACAGGGAGCGGCTTTGGCAAGACTGATTCAGTCGAAGGATGGCGCGTAACCGCTCGACTAACGACTATCTCAAGCATCGAGCAACAGAACGTTCTGATCGCATGCGCGCGCGCGTCTTCATTTATATGTGCGGGCGCGATTTGGCATCATGGCAGCTCAAGACCATGACCTATCTCGACGGGAAGACCCGTGCTCTGCTGCCCAACAGCGCCTTCGCGTACATCGATTCTCGCGGGCGCCGGCGCCTGCCGATCAACGACGAGGCCCACGTCCGCAACGCGCTGGCGCGGTTCAACCAGACCACCTTCGAGGACGAAGTGGCCCGAGATCGGGCTCGCACGAGGCTGCTGAAGGCCGCCAAGAAATACCGGATCGTGCCCGTCGGCTTCATCACGGGCCAGCTGCAGAACGTACGCATCCGTGGCGAGGTCGAGGCTCGCGCGAGCGAAGTGCGCACACTGCCGACGGGCCTGGTGACTTTCCTGTTCGCCGACATCGAGGACTCCACCGGCCTGGTGCGGCGCCTTGGCGATCGCTACCCCGGGGTGCTGGCCGATGTCCGCAAGTTGCTCAGTGACGCCATCCGCAAATCGGGCGGACGCGAGGTGGACGCCCGCGCCGACGAGCTCTTCGCGGTCTTCAAGAAGGCGGACTCGGCTCTCAATGCCGCGTTTGTCATTCAGCGCAAGGTTCTCGTCACGACGTGGCCAGACGATCTGCCGGTAAGAGTGAGGGTCGGGCTGCACACCGGACGTCCCACGTTGACCGACACGGGATACGTGGGCATCGCCGTTCACACCGCGGCTCGGGTCTGTTACGCAGCCCACGGTGGGCAAATTGTCCTTTCGCGAGCGGCCCGCGATGCCGTTGAGAGCTTTCAGGCCGCGAGCATCAGCTTCAGAGATCTGGGCCTGCATCGGCTGCAGGGCCTATCCGAGCCCGAGGCGCTGTTCCAGGCTGGAGCCGCCGACCTGCTGTCCGAGTTCCCTCCGCCAAGAACTGGGGGTCCAGCGTCGACGTGATCCCGCGAATCTGACGGAAGTCAACTCATGCGCCACAGAAGCTCGTGGGGCGGGTCAAGCGGTCCAACGATCGCTTCAAGCTCAGGGTCGTGCGGGTTGATGGCGACCTCCGCGGGGTCGAAGCTGAGCCGCTCCCACCCGCGCGTCTCGAACCAATCCGGGCTATCAGGGCTGATCAACACGAGCTTGCCGCCCGGCGCCGTCGCCCGTTCGAGCTCGCCGACTGCGTCAGTGTCGGGCTGAAGGCTGGCGCTGCACACGGTCAGGTCGGCCCAACCGTCCACAATCGGGAGTGCATGGAAGAACCCGGCGCGTATGTCGGCACTCGGGCACCGGCTGGCCAGGATGCGTCGCAGGCCCATGGAGGGTTCGACGCAGACGAGCTCAGCCGCTCGGGGGCAGAGGTACACAGTGAGCCTGCCGCTGCCTGCGGCCACCTCGAGAACGCGCCGCCCGTCGATCTCGAGCTTCGCGAGGATGCCCGGATGAATGGGTTCGGCCTGGCTGATGGCGTCCCAGAGCTCAGGTTCGAGCTCGTACAGCATCGGCCAGAACAGAGCTCGCCGGAGCCTCTCGGCCGCCTCTGCGTCGCCTCGGCCGGCCGCTTCGCGTTCACCGGACGGGACGTCAGCCAGGTACTGCGCTGGCAGCCGATCGACATCATCAAGGCTGTAGCGCTGCCAGCCAGGTGGAGCCGCGGAAGCAGCCTGGAAGTAATCCACCTCAGAAACGATTAAGCCATATAGGCATGAGCCACCCTCAGCGCGTCAACCTCAGCAGACGACTGACTTTTGCCGCCGGTCACATCCTGGCCAAGCCCGAGTGGGACGAGGCCCGCAACCGCGAGGTATTCGGCGCTTGCTCCGGGGACCACGGCCACAACTACGAGCTCGAGGTGACTGTCAGCGGATCGGTAGATGTGAGCACAGGGATGGTGATCAATTTGAGGGAGGTCGACCGGATTGTGAAGGACCTGGTGATCCAGGATGTCGACCACCGGCATTTGAACCGCGACGTGCCCTGGCTCGAGGGCTGTCTACCCACGACCGAGAATGTGGCCCTGGCGATCTGGCGCCGCCTGGAGGGCACACTCCCTTCCGCTCGGCTGGAAAGGATTCGCTTGAAAGAGACCGAGAACAACGTCGTCGAGGTTGAACGCCCATGAGCCTCCCTGCTTCATCTCTTACGCCCGGTGACGAGCTGGCGGAGACTGTGGCGACCCTCCTCGAGCAGCTCGGCGAGAATCCGGACCGCGAGGGTCTGCTCGACACCCCAACCAGGGTCGCTGACTCCCTGCGTTTCCTCACCGAGGGCTACGCTGCCGATCCCTCGACCGTGGTTGGTGATGCGCTGTTCGCGCTTGACGATTACGACGATATGGTCGTCGTCAAGGACATCGCTTTCTTCAGTATGTGCGAGCATCATCTCCTTCCCTTCTTCGGGCGTGTGCACATCGGCTATGTTCCCGACGGAAAGGTCGTAGGTCTCAGCAAGCTGCCGCGCCTGGTCGACGCGTACTCCCGCAGGCTTCAAGTCCAGGAGCGGATGACCCGCGAGATAGCGGAGGCGATCAACACCGTCGTCTCGCCACGCGGGGTCGGTGTCGTTGTCGACGGCCGCCACCTTTGCATGGAGATGCGTGGGGTGGAGAAGGAGGGCTCCCAAACCGTGACCTCGTGCATGTTGGGAGTCTTTCGCGACGACCAGCGCACGCGAACCGAGTTCCTGTCTCACATCCACCAAAGCCACTGAAGATCGCGGTCGTCGCCTCGCTGGTGACCCCGCTTCAACTCGCACAGCTTGGTGGTGCACAGGCCGTCCTATGCGACCTCGCAATCGGTCTATCCCAGAGGGGACACGAGGTCCTCATCTACTGCGCTGAAGGTTCGGAGGTGCCTGGAGTGGATCTGGTCGAGATTCCTGTGGCACAAGGTGCGCATCAGGCGCTGATGATGCCGGGGTCGACAGATGAGCCTCCCGCGTCGCCGGTCATAAGGCGGGCCTTCGAGCAGCTCTTCAAGGAGCTCCGCCGGCGGGGTGCTGATGTCGTGTCCCAGCACGCTTTTGATGCGGAAGCAATTGAGATGGCGGAGGGGCTGCCCGTGCTGCATACCCTCCACATGCCGCCGATCTCCAATCGGGTGTTGGGCGAAGTGCTCAAGAGCCGAGCCGCCTTCGCCGCTGTATCGGACTCGTGCCGGCGCGCGTGGACAAACGCAGGCGCCGGCCAGGTCGCTGTCATACGCAACGGAGTGCCGGTCTTTACGGTCGATGAGGTCCCCGTTCGGAAAGATGCCCTGCTCGCAGGCCGCCTTTCGCCCGAGAAGGGATTCGAAGACGGGATCGCGGCTGCCCGTGCGATTGGTCTGCGGCCAGTCGTGGTGGGCGTGCCTTACGACCGGAGCTACCAACCGGACTTGAGCGCCGCGCTCGTCATGCCGCCCCAGCCGCGATCCCAGTTGTGGCAGCTGATGGCTGGATCGTCGGTCACCCTGCTCCCAGTTCACTGGGATGAGCCTTTTGGCATGGTCGGCGCCGAAGCCCAGATGGCGGGATGTCCCGTCGCCGGATACGCTCGTGGAGGATTGGTGGAGATTGTCCAGCCAGGAGTATCGGGCTTCCTGAGCGCGCCTGGCGACGTCAATGGCCTGGCAGAGGCCGCCCTCGCCGCCAC